>CAKKSJ010000406.1 GCA_919902965.1 Burkholderiales bacterium | reverse complement strand
TCGACCTGAAGTCGGGCGGCTACCTGATCATCGACCAGACCGAGGCGATGACCACGGTCGACGTCAACACCGGCGGCTTCGTCGGCCTGCGCAATTTCGACGACACCATCTTCAAGACCAATCTGGAGGCGGCGCAGGTGATCGCGCGCCAGCTGCGGCTGCGCAACCTCGGCGGCATTATCATCGTCGATTTCATCGACATGGAAAACATGGAGCACCGCAACGCCGTGCTGGCCGAGTTCAACAAGGCGCTCGCGCGCGATCGCACGCGCATGACCCTGAGCGGCTTCACCCAGCTCGGCCTGGTCGAGATGACGCGCAAGCGCACGCGCGAATCGCTCGCGCACGTGTTGTGCGAGTCCTGCCCCACCTGCGACGGCCGCGGCCAGGTCAAGGCCGCGCGCACGGTGTGCTACGAAATACTGCGCGAAATACTGCGCGAATCGCGCCAGTTCAGCGCGCGCGAGTTCCGCGTACTCGCCGCGCAGGTGGTGATCGATCTGTTCCTGGAAGACGAGTCGCAATCGCTCGCGATGCTCGAGGATTTCATCGGCAAGCCGGTATCGATACAGGCCGAATCGAGCTACAGCCAGGAGCAGTACGACATCGTGCTGTTGTAATCTGCACAGCCGGCACGTGCCCGCGGAGAAACTCTCAGCCAGGCAAGCCGCACTGATCGCGCAGGCGCGCGCGCAGCTGGGGAAAGCGCCGGCGCAAGCGCCCGCAACCGCGCAGGTGGCGCGCGCCATGCGCGGCGTGCCGGCCGCCCCGGTCGAGAACGCTGCCGGCGAAGTGCCCACACCCGCGTCTGCGCGCAGTCCCGCCGAAAGGCTCGATGCGCTGATGGATGCCGCGCGTGCCGAATCGCAGCGCCGACGCGAGCGGCAGCGCCGGCTCTATGTCTGGGTGCCGCTGGCGTTCTTCTCCGTGGCCGGGTTATGGACGCTGCTGTGGCTGTGGAACAGCCTGTGACAAATTTGCTATAGCCGGCGCGCGGTCGAGTCGATGTAGTCTGCGGGTGGCGGCGGACCGGGCGGCCAATGCGAGGGCGGCGCTGGCGGCCGTGGCGGCCGCGGTATCAGCAGCCAGCTCGCCACCGCGGAGATCAGGCTGTAGACGATGGCGCCCCAGAAAGCCGACCAGAAGCCGCCGACGCGGAATCCTTCCACGAACGAGGCCACGAACCAGAACAAGAGCCCGTTGATCACCAGGGTGAACAAGCCGAGGGTGAGAATGGTGATCGGCAGGGTGATCAGCACCAGCAGGGGCCGGATCAGCGTATTGATCAAGCCCAACAGCAGCGCGGTTACCAGCGCGGCGTAGATGCTGTCGACGCGCACCGAGGGCAGCACATAGGGCACCGCCAGCAGCGATAGCGCGTTGATCAGCCAGACGACGAGGATGCGCATCTACTGGCGCCGCTCGCGTCCCAGGTTGTAGAACTCGTCGTTGGGCCGCATGCTGATCAGATTGGCCATGCGGTTCGAGAGCGCGAAGAACGCGGCGACGCCGCCGATGTCCCAGATGTCCTCATCGCTAAAGCCGTGGCCGCGCAGGGCCTCGAAGTCGGCGTCGCCTATGGTCCAGGGCTCGAGCGCGGTCTTCATGGCGAAATCGAGCATGGCACGCTGTTTCGGCGTGATGTCGGCCTTGCGGTAGTTGACCGCCACCTGGTCGGCAATCTGCGGGTTCTTCGCGCGGATGCGCAGGATCGCGCCGTGGGCGACCACGCAATACTGGCACTGGTTGGCGCCCGAGGTGGCGACCACGATCATTTCGCGCTCGGCCTTGGACAGGCCGCTTTGTTTTTCCATGAGCGCGTCGTGATACGCGAAAAAGGCGCGGAATTCGTCCGGGCGGTGCGCCAGCGTGAGGAACACATTGGGTACGAAGCCGGATTTCTCCTGCACGGCGACGATGCGCTCGCGGATATCCTGCGGCAGGTCTTTTAGCTCGGGTACGGGAAAACGGCTGATCGCGTTCATGCTTGGCTCCTGATTGGGCTTTGCGCAATAGTGTATCAGCGCAACCCCCAGCCCGGCGCGCCAGCGCGCGTTTGATCGAAATCAAGGGCGCACGCACACGCTGGCGCCGGACCGCGCAATTGGCGACAATAGGGCAGGCCCGGTTCTTGGGCGAAATCAATTTTCCCGGCCGAGGAACATTCATGGCTCACCCACAGGCCGGCAAGCCGGCACCTGCCTCCGTCCTCGTGGACCTGCCCGCGCTGCTGCGCGCTTATCTGGATGCGCCCGACGCGAACGATCCGGCGCAGCGCGTCGCCTTCGGCACCAGCGGCCATCGCGGCAGTGCGCTCAAGGGCAGTTTCAACCAGGCCCACATCCTCGCCATCGTGCAGGCGGTGTGCGAGTACCGCTCGCAAAACGCGATCAGCGGCCCGCTCTACCTCGGCATGGACACGCATGCGCTGTCCGCACCGGCGCAGCGCACCGCGCTGGAGGTGCTCGCAGCCAACGCAGTGCACACTCGCATTCAGCGCGATGGCGGCTATACGCCCACGCCGGTGATCTCACGTGCGATCCTGATGCATAACCGCGCGCACGGCGCAGCGCGCGCCGACGGCCTGGTGATCACGCCCTCGCACAACCCGCCCGCAGACGGCGGCATCAAATACAACCCGCCCGACGGCGGTCCCGCGGATACCGACGTCACCGGCTGGATCGAAGCGCGCGCCAACGCGCTGCTCGCCCAGGGCAACCGGGAAGTGAAGCGCCTGCCCTATGCGCAGGCACTGGCCGCAGGCGGCACGCGCGAGGACGACTTCGCCTCTGCCTATATCGCGGACCTGGGCAGCGTCATCGACATGGAGGCGATCCGCGCCGCCGGGGTAAAAATCGGCGTCGACCCCCTGGGCGGTGCGGCGGTGGCGTACTGGAAGCCGATCGCGGCGCATTACGGCCTCAACATCGACGTGGTCAATCCGAAAGTCGATCCGGCTTTCGGCTTCATGACGCTGGACCATGACGGCAAGATCCGCATGGACTGCTCCAGCCCCTATGCCATGGCCAGCCTGGTCGGCCTCAAACAGCGTTTCGACATTGCCTGGGCCAATGACGCCGACGCCGACCGCCACGGCATCGTCACCCCCTCCGTGGGCTTGATGAATCCCAACCATTACCTCGCGGTGGCCATCCATTATCTGCTCACGCACCGGCCGCAGTGGCCGGCGACGGCGGTGGTCGGCAAAACCCTGGTGTCGAGCGCGCTGATCGACCGCGTGGTCACCGGGCTGGCGCGGCGTCTGGTCGAAGTGCCGGTGGGATTCAAGTGGTTTTCAAGGGGGCTGCTGGACGGCGGATTCTGCTTCGGCGGCGAGGAGAGCGCGGGCGCGAGTTTTCTGCGCCGCGACGGCTCGGTCTGGACCACCGACAAGGACGGCATTATCCTCGGACTATTGGCCGCGGAAATCACCGCTGCCAGCGGCAGAGATCCGGGGCGTTATTACCAGGAACTGGCCGCGCAGTACGGCAGCCCGCATTACGTACGCGTCGATGCGCCTGCGACGCCGGCGCAGAAAGCCGCGTTCACGCGCCTGAACAGCGACAGCGTCCAGGCGAAGCAGCTGGCCGGCGACCCCATTCTCGCCAAACTCACCCGCGCGCCCGGCAACGATGCGCCCATAGGCGGGCTGAAGGTGAGCACGGCCGCGGGCTGGTTCGCCGCACGCCCCTCCGGTACCGAGGATATTTACAAGCTGTATGCCGAGAG
>CAKKSJ010000405.1:2846-18059 GCA_919902965.1 Burkholderiales bacterium | reverse complement strand
GTACACCGGCATGGCGCATCCCCGCACCAGTGCGGCAAAGGTTTCCCAGCCCAGGGCTTGCGCCTGCGGATGCGTCGGCGTCGCGCCAACCGGGCCGAGAACCGCGAAATCGATCCCCAAGCGGGCTGCGCGTGCGAGTTCCGCCACATTGTGGCAGGAGGCTGCGCACCAATCCAGCAGGGGACGTTGCTCCAAGCGTGCCAGTTGCGCCGCGCTCAGATGCACGCCGTCCGCGCCCAGACGCTGGGCCAGCGCGATGTCGGAGTTGATCAGCACTTTCGCGCCGCAAGCTCGCGCTTTTTCAATCACTGTGCCGGCGTAGCGTTCCAGTTCGGGGGCCGGCATGCCTTTTTCACGCACCTGGATCAGCCTCAGGCCGCGCGCCAGCGCCTGATCGAGCAGATGCAACTGCGCCTCTGCGCCGATTTCGCAGGCATGCGTAATGGCGTACTCGAACGGGAGTTGCAGGGCGCGTATTACCGGCGCATTGGCCGGCAGCAGCGGCGCAACCGCCAGCGCCGAAACGTGTTGCCAGGCGAGTTGCTGCGCCTCTTTGCCGTGCGCTTCCCCGCGCCAGGCACGCACCCGGAAAAAATTCAGACGCACATTGGCATGCGAATACGCGTAGGTCTGCACGATCCAGGGATAGGCACGCTCCACGTCGATGCCGAGTTCTTCGTGCAACTCGCGCGCCAGCGCCAAAGGCAGCGGCTCGCCCGGCTCGACTTTTCCGCCGGGAAACTCCCAGTAACCGGCGTATACCTTGCCTGCGGGGCGCTGCGCCAGTAGAAAACTCCCGTCCGGCCGCTCGATCACCGCGGCGACGACCTCGACCGCGGCGGTATTCAAGCTCGCTTGCTGCGCGCTGCGGCCGCGGCGCGCAGCCGGCCCGACACGTCGCGCGCGAACTGCCAGGCGACACGTCCCGAACGCGAACCGCGCGAAAGCGCCCATTGCAGCGCTTCTTCATGCGTGGCGGCGATCTCCCGCGGCGTGCAGCCCAGTTCCGCCAGCCAGTGCTCGACGATTCCAAGATAATCATCCTGGTCGAACGGATAGAACGACACCCACAGACCGAAGCGTTCAGACAGGGAGATTTTCTCCTCGGAAGTCTCGCCAGGATGGATCTCTTCGCCCAGGTGTTTGTACTCGAGATTTTCCTGCATGTACTCGGGCATCAGGTGGCGCCGGTTGGAAGTGGCGTAGATCAGCACGTTTTCCGAAGTCGCGGAAATCGAGCCGTCGAGCACGACTTTCAGCGCCTTGTAGCCCGCCTCTGCTGCCTCGAAGGACAGGTCATCGCAAAATATGATGAAGCGCTCGCTGCGCCCGGAGATCTGATCGACGATGTCGGGCAGGTCGATCAGGTCATGTTTGTCCACTTCGATCAGGCGCAGGCCCTGGCGGTGAAACTTGTTCAGCACCGCTTTGACCAGGGATGACTTGCCGGTGCCGCGCGCGCCGGTCAGCAGCACATTGTTGGCAGGCAGTCCGTTCACGAACTGCCGCGTGTTCTGTTCGATCACGCGCTTTTGCCTGTCGACGCCGCGCAGATCCGATAGCCGGATCCTGTGCGGATGTGCAACCGGCTGCAGATGGCCGTGCCCGCCCGATTTGCGCCAGCGATAGGCGATGCTCGCGTTCCAGTTTACCGGCGGCTGCAGCGCAGGCAGCAATACCTCCAGGCGCGCGACCAGCGCGTCGGCCCGCTCCAGGAATTTGGACAGTTCTGTCATACGAGTTAGTCACTTAAAGGCGAATAATAACCAAAAACAGCGAACATTTGGGTAAATTGCAAGCCTGTGTCCGCGGGGGATTTACGCCCCGAAGGAAGTCCTCCTGGAGGACAAAGGGGGTGCACCCCCCTTGTTCGTGAAATAAGGGCTTTTCCTTGGCCGAAGATACGCTGTTTGACCCCGGTGTGCCCGGCTTAGAGGTCAGCTGCGGTAATCCGCATTGATGGAAACGTAATCATGCGACAGATCGCAGGTCCACACCGTGGTCTGCGCCGAGCCGCGGCCCAGTTCCACGCGCACCGTGATTTCGCTTTGCTGCATCACGCGCTTGCCGTCCGCTTCGCGGTAGGCCGGATCGATTCCGCCGTCCCTGGCCACCAGCACATCGCCCAGGTGCAGGCGCACGCCGTCGACGTCGAGATCCGGGATACCGGCATAGCCGATCGCGCAAAGCAGCCGCCCCAGGTTCGGATCGGAGGCAAAGAACGCGGTCTTGACCAGCGGCGAATGCGCGATCGCATAAGCGACTTTGCTGCATTCCTGCTCGCTCTTGCCGCCCTCGACCTGCACGCTAATGAACTTGGTCGCGCCTTCACCGTCGCGGATAATCGCCTGGGCCAGCCAGACCGCGACCGCGGTGACCGCTTCGGCGAGTGCGCTGTAATCCGCGTGACGCTCGTCGGCGATCTCCTGGTTGCCGGCGGCGCCGCTCGCCATCAGCATGAAGGAATCGTTGGTCGAGGTATCGCCATCCACCGTGATGCGGTTGAACGAACGCGCGCTCGCCTGCGCAAGCATCTTCTGCAAGGCCGCCTGGCTCACCGCTGCATCGGTTGCGACGAAGCCGAGCAAGGTTGCCATATCGGGGTGGATCATGCCGGCGCCCTTCGCGATTCCCGTCACCGTCACCGGCTTGCCGCCGATACTGACCCGGCGCGAGCAGGCCTTGGGTACGGTGTCGGTGGTCATGATCGCGCTAGCCGCTCCCACCCAGTTGTCCGCGCGGCAATCGGCGAGGGCGCGCGGCAGCGCAGCCACGATGCGCTCCACCGGCAAGGGCTCCATGATCACGCCGGTCGAAAACGGCAGGATCTGCCTAGCGTCACAGCCCAAAGCCGCCGCGAGCTCGGCGCAGGCCAGCCTTGCGCGCGCGAGTCCATCCGCGCCGGTGCCGGCGTTGGCGTTGCCGGTGTTCACCAGCAGGGCACGCACCGGCAGCTTGCTCGCGAGATGTTCCTTGCACAGAATTACCGGGGCGGCACAATAGCGGTTCTGGGTAAATACGCCGGCGACACGCGTGCCTTCGGCAATCCGCATCACCAGCAGATCCCGGCGGTGCGCCTTGCGCACGCCGGCCTCGGCGACGCCCAGCATCACGCCTTTTACCGGCAGCAGATCTTCGGGTCTGGGCGAAGCGAGATTGACAGGCATGGCTGCCTCCGGGCTAAGAGTCTATTGAAATATGAGGGGATACCTCCCCGCATACTCCCTTATGTCAGGCCGTCGCAAAATCCATTTTGCAACAGATTCTAAGTCAACTTTCCGTGGCACTGCTTGTACTTCTTGCCCGAGCCGCAGGGGCAGGGATCATTGCGGCCTATCTTGCCCATCTCGCGCACGAACGGCCGCTCCTTGGCTTTTTCCTCTGCCGCATCCGCGGCCACCGGTTCGTCATAACCGGCATGCCGGTATTGCACGTTTTCGACCGCCGGCGGCGCTTCGGTCGCCGCTTCGGCCAACTCGGTTTCCGAATTCACCTGCACGGCAGTCAGCGTCTTGGTCACTTCCAGTTTGACGCTTTCGAGCATGCCCGAAAACAGTTCGAACGCCTCGCGCTTGTACTCCTGCTTCGGATTCTTCTGCGCGTAACCGCGCAGGTGTATGCCCTGGCGCAGGTGATCGAGTGCCGCCAGGTGCTCGCGCCAATGCTGGTCAAGGCTGGAAAGCATCACCCAGCGCTCATACTGGTGCAGCGCTTCGGGGGGCGCGAGCGAGAATTTCTCCTGGTACAGACGGTCGGCCTCGGCCACGGCTTTTTCGAGCAGCGCCTGATCGTCCAGGTTGGCGTCCGCTTCCAGCCAGGATTTCACCGGAATCGCAAACTGCAATTCCGCGGCGAAAGCCTTCTCCAGGCCCGACACGTCCCACTGCTCCTCCACGCTCTCCGGCGGGATATGGGCGCGAAAGATATCGCTCACCACGCCCTGGCGCAGCGAGGTGATGGTTTCGCTCACGTCGGCGGAGTCCATCAACTCGTTTCTCTGCTCGTAGATGACCTTGCGCTGGTCGTTGGCCACGTCGTCGTACTCGAGCAATTGCTTGCGAATGTCGAAGTTGTGCGCCTCGACCTTGCGCTGTGCCGACTCGATCGAACGCGACACCCAAGAGCTTTCGATTGCCTCGCCCTCGGGCATTTTCAGGCGCTGCATAATCGCCTTCACCTTGTCTCCGGCGAAAATGCGCAGCAGCGGATCCTCCAGCGACAGGTAGAAGCGCGAAGAACCGGGATCGCCCTGGCGGCCGGAGCGACCGCGCAGCTGGTTGTCGATACGGCGCGACTCATGGCGCTCGGTGCCGATAATGTGCAGCCCGCCGGCGGCGATGACCTGGGCGTGCAGCTGCCGCCATTCCTCGCGCATTGCCAGGATGCGACGCTCTTTCTCCAACTGGTCCACGTCGGGGTTGGCGCGCAGCGCGTCGATCGCCTTCTCGACGTTGCCGCCAAGCACGATGTCCGTGCCGCGGCCGGCCATGTTGGTGGCGATGGTGACCATCTTGGGCTGCCCGGCCTGCACCACGATCTGCGCCTCACGCTCATGCTGCTTGGCGTTGAGCACCTGGTGCGGCAGCTTGATCTTCTCCAGCATGCCCGATAGCAACTCGGAATTCTCGATCGAAGTGGTGCCGACCAGCACCGGCTGATCGTGCTCGTGGCAGTGTTTGATCGCGGCGACGATGGCGTCGTTCTTTTCGTTGATGGTCTGGTAGACGAGGTCCTCGCGGTCGTCACGGATCATCGGCTGGTGCGTCGGCACCACCAGGGTTTCCAGCCCGTAAATCTCCTGGAATTCGTAGGCCTCGGTGTCGGCCGTGCCGGTCATGCCGGCGAGTTTGCCGTACATGCGGAAGTAGTTCTGGAAGGTAATGGTCGCGAGTGTCTGGTTCTCGTTCTGGATCGACACGTTCTCCTTGGCCTCGACCGCCTGGTGCAGGCCATCGGACCAGCGCCGTCCCGACATCAGGCGCCCGGTGAACTCGTCGACGATGATGACTTCGCCTTCCTGCACCACATAGTGCGTGTCGCGCAGGAACAGGTGGTGCGCCCGCAATGCCGCATACAGATGGTGCATCAGGTTGATGAACGACGGCTCGTACAGGCTGCGCCCCTCGGGCAGCAGTCCGACGCGCGCGAGCAGCTGTTCGGCATGCACGTGCCCGGCTTCCGTGAGCAGCACCTGGCGCGATTTCTCGTCCAGGGCGAAATCGCCCGGACCGTTTTCCTCCGCCTGGCGCACCATCAGCGGCGCCACTTCGTTCATGCGGTAGTACATATCCGTATGGTCTTCGGCCTGGCCGGAGATAATCAGCGGTGTGCGCGCCTCGTCGATCAGGATCGAATCGACCTCGTCGACAATGGCGAAACTGAGGCGGCGCTGGTAGCGGTCCGAGACCTGCATCGCCATGTTGTCGCGCAGGTAGTCGAATCCAAATTCGTTATTGGTGCCATAGGTGATGTCGGCCGCGTATGCCTGCTGCTTCACGTCGGCAGCGCTTTGCGACAGATTCACCCCTACGCTCAGCCCGAGGAAGCGGTAGACGCGCCCCATCCATTCGGCATCGCGGCTCGCCAGGTAGTCGTTCACCGTGACGATGTGGACACCCAGGCCGGAAAGCGCGTTCAGATAGGCGGCCAGCGTGGCGACCAAAGTCTTGCCCTCGCCGGTGCGCATTTCGGCGATTTTGCCCGCGTGAAGTATCATCCCGCCGATCAGCTGCACGTCGAAATGGCGCATATTGAGCTCGCGTTTGCCGGCTTCGCGCACCACAGCGAAGGCTTCCGGCAGCAAATCGTCCAGGGTTTCGCCCTTGGCCAGCCGATCCTTGAACTCCAGGGTCTTGGCGCGCAGCGCCTCGTCCGACAGCGCGGATATCTCCGGCTCGAGCGCGTTGATTCGCAGTACGGATTTGTTGTAGCGCTTGATCAGCCGGTCGTTGCGGCTGCCGAAAACACGAGTCAGGATGCGGGTGAACATTAACGGGTATCGAGGGGAGGGATCAGAGCGGAAGCATGGATTTTAACATGCCTACCCGGGCCGAAACTGCTGGAACACTCGCGTGGAAGCAGACGGGGCTTGGCGATCCCCGGGCCGCTTTGAACCAGCGGCACTAGCAGAGAATCGGAAACAACCCTTCTTATCTTGCCGTGATCGTCGCTGCCGAAACCTTGAGGAACCGGTTCGGATTCTGGGCGACACCCTTATAGCGCACCTCGAAATGCACATGCGGCCCGGTCGAGCGTCCGGTGGAACCGGACTCGGCGATGACCGCACCGCGCTGCACCAGATCGCCGGCCTTGACCAGCAGCTTCGAATTATGGGCGTAGCGGGTGGTAAAGTCGTTGCCGTGGTCGACATCGATCATATATCCATATTGAGGATGGAATTGAGCGACGACCACCAGGCCGCCGGCCGCGGCGTGGACGGGGGTGCCGGTATCGACCAGGAAATCGATGCCCTCATGCATGGTATTCTGTCCCGTTATCGGGTCGATACGCCAGCCGAAGCTGGAGGCGTTCCAGCTCACATCCACGGGCTTGACCGTCGGCAGGAGTTTCTTCTTGATCCTGGCGTCGAACAGCCGGTTTTCGAGTATGCCGAGGGTGTCATAGCGGTTTTCCATGTGCCTGGAAAGCGCAACGAGTTGCCCGTCCAAGTCGTTCATCGACAAATTCTGCGCCGGGATGCTCGAAGTCAGCGCGCCGCCACGGCCGGGTTGCGCGTTCATGCGAAATTCCTGCGGCTTGATGCCCGCCAGCGCCGACAGCCGTTCGCCCAGCGCATCCAGGCGCACGAGCTGCGCCTGCATTTGCCCCACGCGCACAGCCATCGCGTTCACGTTCTCGCGCATGAACTCTTTGGCATTCCTGGCCTGCTGTTCCTGCGTAGACAGCAGCAGTTGTTGCACCAGCGGCAACTTGATCTCGATGGCGTGACTGAAGACTAGATAGAACAGGGAACTGGACAGCGCCACGACTGCCGCCGTCAGCAGCGCCAGCCCCAGAATCAGGTGACGCGTGCCCAGCGAAACCGACTTAGCCGTTGCCAGCCGGTTGGATACGAGAATAATATGCACGATCTACTCCAAAAGACAGTTCCATGCATTCCAAGAATCTTCGCGCCTACTTGGATTCGTCTGTGGGTATAGCCGGATTGTTACCCCAAGTGGAACGGCTTATCGAATTGCGGCGCATCTACAGCAAACTGGTGCCGCAGCAGTTGTTGCGATCTTCGTCGATTGTAAACTATAGGCAGCGAAATGTTGTTATTTTCGCCGATAACAACGCAGTTGCAGCCAAGCTTCGCTTGCTAAGCCCCCGATTAGTCGACGATTTTTCCAAATCAGGGGTGGAGGTTACTGGAATTCGCCTGGAAGTGCAACCCCGGCGGTCCCGCGGCGAAGCGCCGGCATCCAAGCGGGCAAAACTCAGCCGGGCGGGCGCTGAAAGTCTGCATACCCTGGTCAGGCAGTTGCCGGATTCCAGGTTAAAACAAGCGCTCGCAGGCTTGGCGACACGGAGTGAATCAGGCTCGGAACTGCCGCAGTCCGGCCGCGGCGATCCCGATCAGGAAGGCGCGTCTGATCTGAAGTGAGTACGCGTTCGCCTGTGTAGATGCTTCTGAAAGAGGCCTTGCTCGACCCGCGCCCAGGGGGCGTCAGGCCGCCTGGGCAAGGAAACGCGTGAGCCCGGCCGGCGCATCCTCGGCGCGGTCGAAGCTGACGTACTCCCAGGCGGTCTTATCCGCCAGGGTCGCACGCAACAAAGCGTTGTTCAGGCCGTGGCCCGACTTGTGCGCCGAAAACGCTCCGATCAATGGATGGCCCAGCAGGTACAGGTCGCCGATGGCGTCGAGTATTTTGTGTTTCACGAATTCGTCGGCGTAGCGCAGGCCATCTGAATTCAGCACCCGGTATTCATCCATCACTACGGCGTTTTCCAGGCTGCCGCCCATGGCCAGACCGCTGGCGCGCAGGCTTTCGACATCCTGCATGAAACCAAAGGTCCGTGCCCGCGCCACCTCCTTGACGTAGGAAGTCTCAGCGAAATCGACCACCACTTTCTGGCTGGATTTTTCGAACACCGGATGATTGAAGACGATTGAAAAAGACAATTTGAAGCCGGCATAGGGCTCAAAGCGCGCCCATTTGTCGCCTTCCGCTACCTCCACCGGTTTGCGGATGCGAATAAAGCGCTTGGCGACAGGCTGCTCGACGATGCCCGCCGACTGCAACAGGAACACAAAAGGCGAGGCGCTGCCGTCCATGATGGGCACTTCCGCACCGGTAAGATCGACATAGGCGTTATCCACGCCCAAGCCGGCCAAAGCCGACATCAGGTGCTCCACCGTGGCGATCTTGGCGCCGCCCTCTTCGAGCGTGCTGCACAGCCGCGTGTCGCCGACATTGTAGGCGCCGGCACGCACATCTGCCGGCTGGGAGAGATCCAGCCGCCGGAACACGATGCCTGTGTTGGGCTGGGCCGGACGCAGCGTCAGCTCCACCTTCTCGCCCGAATGCAGGCCCACGCCGGTCGCGCGAACGGCGGTCTTGAGGGTGCGCTGCTTTAACATGAATACTGTCTTGCCTCTATTGCGAAAACGGATTTTAACATATGCACGGAGCTGGCCACGCGACCCGGAGCGCGGCCAGCTCCCCCGACGCCGTGGCTTAGTCGGCCTGCTTGCGCAGGAAAGCCGGGATGTCATACCGGTCCATCCCGTTCTGTTGCAAGGCCTCTATCGTGGACGCCCGGTTCTTGCGAATCACCGCCGGCATGGAGTCCAGCGCCGCATAGTCGACGCCAGTCACAGGCATGTTGTCGGTGCCGTTTTTCAGCACCAGTTGCGGCTTGGTCTGGCGTATTGATGCGGGTTGGCCCAGCCCGGTCGCGACCACCGTGACCCGCAATTCGTCCCCCATTTCCTCGTCGTACACGGCGCCCAGAATCACCGTGGCATCTTCGGCGGCGAAGCTGCGGATCGTCTCCATGACCTCCTTGGTCTCGCGCAGTTTCAGGCCGGACTTGGCGGCGGTGATGTTGACCAGCACGCCGCGCGCGCCCGACAGGTTGACGCCTTCGAGCAGCGGACAGGCGACAGCCTGCTCGGCGGCTATGTGCGCCCGGTCCATGCCCGAAGCCGAGGCCGATCCCATCATCGCCATGCCCTGTTCGTGCATGACCGTCTTGACGTCCTGGAAATCGACGTTGATCAGGCCGCGGATATTGATGATCTCCGAGATGCCCGCAACCGCGTTCTTGAGTACGTTATCGGCGGCGCTAAATGCCTCTTCCATCGAGACGTCCTCGCCAAGCACCTCTTCCAGTTTTTCATTGAGGATCACGATGACCGAATCGACGTTATGCGCCAGCTCGTCGATGCCGCCCTCGGCCGCCTGCATGCGCTTTACACCCTCGAAAGAGAACGGCTTGGTGACCACCGCCACGGTCAGGATGCCCATCTGTTTCGCCACTTCGGCCACCAGGGGCGCCGCGCCGGTGCCGGTGCCGCCGCCCATGCCGGCGGTGATGAACACCATATGCGCCCCCTGCAGCGACTCCTCGATTTGCTCGCGCGCCTCGATCGCTGCCGCGAGTCCGGCCTCGGGCTGGGCGCCCGCACCCAGGCCGGTTGCGCCGAGCTGGATCTGGTTCTTCGCCTGCCCGTACGCGAGCGCCTGAGCGTCGGTATTCATGGCGATGAATTCCACGCCCTGTACGGAGTTGCGGATCATGTGATCGACGGCATTGCCACCTGCGCCGCCTATACCGACCACCTTGATCACGGTACCGTTGTTCTGTACGTCCACGATTTCAAACATATTGCCTCCTTCCGGGTCTTAGTTAAGAAACAAACTGCCAACTCACTGCCATTTCCAGCGGGAGACTAGGGTCCGGAGGCCGAAATAATCGCCGGCTCCGCGAAGCGCAAGTCTCCAACTGTTAGAAATTTCGCTGAAACCATTCCCTCATCCTCGAAAGGATCTGTCTGAACGACGCGCCCTGCAGCGCCTGGATTCCGCGCTGCGTCTGCGACTGGCCCTCGATCAACAAGCCGATGGCCGTGGCATAGCGCGGGTGTCTGACCACGTCCGCCAGCCCGCCGCTATAGCGCGGCGTGCCCAGGCGCACCGGCATATGGAAAATTTCCTCACCCAGCTCGACCATGCCGCGCATGACGCTGGAGCCGCCGGTGAACACCAGCCCGGAGGACAGCAGTTCCTCGTAGCCCGATTCGCGCAGCACCTTCTGAATCAGCGAATACAGCTCTTCCACGCGCGGCTCGATCACTTCGGCCAGGGTCTGGCGCGAAAGCTGCCGTGATCCGCGGGCGCCGATGCCGGGCACCTCCACCAGTTCGTCCGGGTCGGCGAGCTGGCGCAGCGCGCAACCGCTTCTGATCTTGATGTCCTCGGCCTCGGCAGTGGGCGTGCGCAGGGCCATGGCGATGTCATTGGTGATCTGATCGCCGGCAATCGGAATCACGGCGGTGTGCCGGATCGCACCTTCACGGAAAATCGCGATGTCGGTGGTGCCGCCGCCGATGTCCACCAGGCATACGCCCAGCTCCTTTTCGTCCTCGGTGAGCACGGCGATGGAGGACGCCAGCGGCTGCAGAATCAGATCGTTTACCTCCAAGCCGCAGCGGCGCACGCATTTGACGATGTTCTGCGCGGCCGACACCGCACCGGTGACTATGTGCACCTCCACTTCCAGACGCACTCCGCTCATGCCCAGGGGCTCGCGCACGCCGTCCTGGCCGTCGACGACGAACTGCTGGGTGAGGATGTGCAGGATCTGCTGGTCGGTGGGGATCGGCAGCGCGCGCGCGGTCTCGATTACGCGCTGCACATCGAGCGCCGACACCTCCTTGTCCTTGATCGCCACCATGCCGCGGGAATTGAAACTCTTGATATGACTGCCGGCGATGCCGGTAAATACGCGGGTGATCTTGCAGTCGGCCATCAGTTCGGCCTCCTCCAGCGCGCGCTGGATCGCACTCACGGTGGCTTCGATATTGACCACCACGCCTTTCTTCAATCCCTTGGAACTGTGCCCACCCATGCCGATGATGTTCAGCCGGTTGTCCGGCAACAACTCGGCGACGATGGCCACCACCTTGGAGGTGCCGATATCCAGGCCGACGACGAGCCTCTTGTTTTCCTTGCTCATGCCTTCTCCCCGCTGCCACGCTTGTGTTTTATAGTCTTGGATTCCGTGGCCGGAAGTGCGACTTCGGGGACGCGCAGCGCAAAACCGCCCGGATAGCGCAGATCGACGTATTCGAGCCTGCGATTGAGGCTCCCCAGCGTTTGCGCGTAGAAAGCGACGAAGCGCGCAAGTCTTTGCAGCACCGGTTGCTTGAGCTGGTCGCGGCCCAGCTCCAGCGTGAGCCCGTTGGACAGGCGCAGTTGCCAGGCATAGCGCGCAGACAGCAGCACCTGCCGCGGCTCGAGCTGCAGCGGCGCCAGCGTCTGGCGAAACGCCGCGTAATTGCGTGTCACTTCCTGCGCGCTGCCACCCGGGCCGATTAACTGCGGCAGGCGCTCGGCGCCGGACAACTCGGCCTCGAACACTTCGCCGTGGGTGTTGATCAGGCGCCGCGCCTGTGCATCCACACCCCAGCGCGCAAGCGCCACATGCTCTTCTATCGACACCTGAATACGATCGGGCCACAGCCGCCGCACTTCGACTTTGCGCACCCACGGCAGGGATTCAAACGCGCGCCGCACCGCGTCCAGATCGACGCTCAGGAACGTGCCCACGGCAGCCGCGCGCGCCGCGCGCTCAGCCCGTTCCCGTGTAAGGTGGGCCACATCGCCTTGCAGTGCGAGATGGCGCAGCGGCAGCAGCGGCGAATGCAGCACCGCGTACCCTGCCGCATAGAGCAAAGCGGCAGCGGCAAACGCGTAAAGCGCGTTGGCGCAGCCGTTGAGCATGTCGGTGTTACCCCACATGCGCGAGCTCCAGGATGCGCAACACCAGATCTTCGAAGGACAACCCGGCATGGCGCGCAGCCATGGGCACAAGCGAGTGATCGGTCATGCCCGGCGAGGTATTCACCTCGATGAACCAGGGCGCGCCTGCCCGGTCGAGCATCAAGTCGACACGCCCCCAGCCACGGCAACCAAGCGTGCCGAACGCGGCCAGCACCTGCTGCTGCAGCGCCGTCTCGGCGCCGGCCGCAAGGCCGCAGGGAATGAGGTAGCGTGTGTCCCCGGCCTGGTATTTCGCCTCGTAGTCATAGAACTCGCGCGGCGTCTCCAGTTTTATCAAAGGCAAGGCCTCGCTGCCAAGCACCGCGGCCGTCAACTCGATGCCGTCTATGAACTGCTCGGCCAGCACCAGGCTGTCGTAATTGGCCGCCAGCGCATACGCCTCCTCCATGCCGGACGCGGAGCACACCTTGCTCATGCCTATGCTGGAACCCTCGTTGGCGGGCTTGACCATGAGCGGCAGCGCAAGGCGCGATACCACGGCTGCGAAATCGCTCTGCGCGGTCAGCATCTCGTAGCGCGGGGTGGGAATGCCGGCGGCCTGCCACACCAGTTTGCTGCGCCACTTGTCCATCGCGAGCGCGCTCGCCATCACGCCGGAACCGGTGTAGGGAATGCCGAGCAACTCCAGCGCGCCCTGGATGGTGCCGTCCTCGCCGTAACGGCCGTGCAGCGCGATGAACACGCGCCCGAATTTCTCCGCGATCAGCGCCGCCAGATCACGTTGCTGCGGATCGAAGGCGTGCGCATCCACACCGCGGCTGCGCAGCGCGTTCAGCACCATGGTGCCGCTCCTGAGCGATACTTCACGCTCTGCCGAGCGGCCGCCGAGCAGCACGGCAACCCTGCCGTAGTCCTTGGCGCTCATCGCGCCCTCTCCCCGATAATGCGCACCTCGGTCACGAGTTCGACGCCCTGCAGCGCGAGCACGGTGTTGCGCACGTGCTCGATCAGGTTCTCGATATCGGCCGCGCTGCCCCGACCCCGCTCGTTTACGATGAAGTTGGCGTGCTTTTCCGACACGCGCGCGCCGCCGATGGCATGACCCTTCAGGCCGCAGGCCTCGATCAGGCGCGCGGCGTGGTCTCCCGGAGGATTACGGAATATCGAACCGGCGTTGGGCAGGGCCAGCGGCTGCGCCGTGATGCGTTGTTGCAACAACTCCCTGATGCGCACCAGCGCTGCCGCGCCGTCGCCGCGCTCGAAGCTGAACCAGGCGGCGGCAAACCATTCGTCCGAACCGAGATCGCCCTGCTTGAGCGCGACGTGGCGGTAGGCGATGTCGAAATCAGCCGGCTGGCGCTCACGCAGCGCGCCCGCGCGGCTGAGCATGAGCACGCGCTCGACGTGCTCCCAGGTCTCGCTGCCATAGCAACCCGCGTTCATTGCCAAGGCGCCGCCAACGGTTCCCGGAATGCCGGCGAGGAACTCCGCGCCGGCGTAGCCGCGGGTCGCGGCGAAACGCGCCAGCTTTGGACTGGCCGCGCGCGCATCGGCATAGATGAACCCCCCGTCCATATGCATGACGGCGTGACTGCAGTGCATGAGCATGACCGTGCCGCGTATGCCGCCGTCGCGCACCAGCAGATTGCTGCCCAGGCCGATGAAATACACGGGCTCGGCCGCCGGCAGGCTGCGCAGAAACCGCGCAGCGTCCGACATATCGGCGGGGACATAGGCTCGATCCGCGCTGCCTCCGGTGCGCCAGCTGAGATGCTTGCGCATCGGTTCATCGGCGAGCAGCCTGCCGCGCAGCGCCGGGTTGGGGAGATGGTTTTGCTCAGCCATGTGCATCTCTCACTCCGCGCCCTTAGGGAGCGAAGCCGGGGCGAGGGCAGCCGGCACGCCGCCGATCGAGCCCGCACCCATGGTGAGCACCACATCGCCGTCCTGCGCCGCCGCGCGGATGGCGGCCGGCATGTCACCGATGTCCTCCACGAACACGGGTTCCACACGCCCGGCGACGCGTACTGCGCGCGCCAGCGTCCTGCCGTCCGCGGCGACGATGGGCGTCTCGCCAGCGGCATAGACTTCTGCGAGGAGCAGTGCGTCTGCGCCCGACAAAACCTTGACGAAATCCTCGAACAGATCGCGCGTACGCGTATAGCGGTGCGGCTGGAACGCGAGCACAATGCGGCGTCCCGGAAACGCGCCGCGCGCGGCATCCAGCGTCGCCTGCATTTCCGCCGGATGGTGGCCGTAATCGTCGATCAGGGTATACCGACCGCCGTCTCTGGCGGGTATCGCGTCGTAACTCTGGAAGCGGCGCGCAACGCCGCGAAACTCCGCCAGCGACTTGACGATGGCCGCATCTTCCAGGCCCAGTTCGGTGGCGACCGCGATCGCCGCGAGCGCATTTTGCACGTTGTGCCTGCCCGGCAGGTTGAGCGTCACATCCAGCACCCGGGAGCCGCCATCGCGCACCGCATGAAAGCGCATTTTTCCGCCGCTGTGGCTGACATTCTCGGCGCGCACCATGGCATCGGCGCCGAAACCATAGCTGAGGATGGGTTTGGACACGAACGGCTGGATCTCGCGCACGTGCTTGTCGTCGGTGCACAGCACCGCTGCGCCGTAGAAAGGCAGGTTCTGCAGAAAAGAAACGAAGGCCTGCTTCAAGCGCGCGAAATCGTGCTGATAGGTCTCCATGTGGTCCGCGTCGATGTTGGTGACCACCGCAATCACCGGCTGCAGGTGCAGGAATGAAGCATCCGATTCGTCGGCCTCGACCACGATGAATTCACCTGCACCCAGGCGCGCATTCGTGGCGGCGCTGGTTAGTCGGCCGCCGATGACGAAGGTGGGATCGAGCCCGGCCCCGGCGAGCACGCTCGCCACCAGGCTGGTGGTGGTGGTCTTGCCGTGAGTACCGGCTATCGCGATGCCCTGCCTCAGCCGCATCAGTTCGGCCAGCATCAGCGCGCGCGGCACCACCGGTATGCGCCTGGCGCGCGCCGCCATCACTTCCGGGTTATTGTTGCTCACCGCGGTGGATACGACCACCACGTCAGTCTCGGCCACATTCTCGGCAGCGTGCCCGAAGCTCAAAGTCGCGCCCAGCCCAACCAGGCGCCGCGTCGCAGCGTTCTCACCCAGGTCCGAACCGCTCACCCGATAGCCCAGATTGAGCAGCACCTCGGCGATGCCGCTCATGCCACTACCGCCGATGCCGACGAAGTGGATACGTTTGACTTTATGCTTCATG
>CAKKSJ010000405.1:0-2746 GCA_919902965.1 Burkholderiales bacterium | reverse complement strand
CCCGTTCCAGTCGGCAGCGGCGGTTCGAAAAAACCGGTTCGCCGATGCCGACGAAGTGGATACGTTTGACTTTATGCTTCATGCCCGTTCCAGTCGGCAGCGGCGGTTCGAAAAAACCGGTTCGCCGATGCCGACGAAATGGATACGTTTGACTTTATGTTTCATTGCGCCAGCTCCATACAGGCCTGCGCCACCGCCTCGGTCGCGTCCGGCTTGCCCAGTGCGCGTGCTTTCTCGGCCATTTCGAGCAGGCGCTCGCGCGTGAGTCCGCTCAGCAGTTCGGCCAGCCGTTGCGCCGATAATTCGGACTGCGGCAGCAGGATGGCCGCGTCGCGCGCCGACAGGAATTTCGCGTTCGTGGTCTGGTGATCGTCCACCGCATGCGGAAAGGGCACCAGAATGCTGGCGACGCCGGCGCTCGCGAGTTCGGCGACTGTGAGCGCGCCGGCGCGGCAAACGACTACATCGGCTTCGCCATAGCACTGCGCAATGTCGTCGATGAAGGCGACGGTTTTGGCAGGGACGCCGGCCGCGGCGTAAGCAGCGCGCAGCGCCTCAATATGCTTGGCCCCTGACTGGTGCGTAAGCTCCGGCCGCTGTTCCGCAGGCAAGCGGGCGAGCGCCTGCGGCACGAGCTCATTGAGCGCCTTCGCCCCCTGGCTGCCGCCCAACACCAGCAGCTTGAGCCGGCCGGTGCGTGCGGCGTAGCGTTCGCGCGGCTCAGCCAGCGCAGCGATTTCCCTGCGCACCGGATTGCCGCTCAGCTGCGCGCCGGGCAAGGTCTGCGGGAAAGCCTGCAGCACCCGGTCGGCCACGCGCGCGAGCACTTTGTTTGCCAGGCCGGCGACCGAGTTCTGTTCATGTATCGCGAGCGGCCGCCACAGCAATGACGCCATCATGCCGCCCGGAAAACTGATGTAACCGCCCATGCCGAGGACCACGTCGGGGCGTCGGGAAAGAATTGCGCGCGCGCTCTGCCAGAAAGCGAGCAACAGATTCACCGGCAAGGCAAGCGCGCGCAGCAAACCCTTGCCGCGCAGCCCGGAGAAGCGCACCCAGCTCATTTCATAGCCGTGCTCCGGCACCAGGGTCGCTTCCATTCCGGTCTTTGCGCCCAGCCAGACGATGCGCCAACCCCGCGCGGATAGATATTCGGCCACCGCAAGCGCCGGAAACACATGCCCGCCGGTGCCACCCGCCATGATCATGATCGTACGTGCCATGCTTTTGTCTTCGCATTCATGCGGGCTGTCCCCGCATGAGGGCTCTATTCTCGTAGTCGATGCGCAGCAGCACCGCCAGCGCCACGCAGTTGGCCAGGATGCCGCTGCCGCCGAAACTCATCAGCGGCAGGGTCAGCCCCTTGGTAGGCAATACCCCCATGTTCACGCCCATATTGATCAGCGTCTGCACGCCGAGCCAAACAGCGACGCCCTGCGCCACCAGCGCCGCGTAGTAGCGCTCCGAGGCCGCCGCCTGGCGGCCGATGGCAAACGCGCGCAGCACGATCCAGGCAAACAGCGCGACAACCGTCACCACGCCGACCAGGCCCAACTCCTCCGCGATCACGGCGAGCAGAAAATCGGTGTGCGCCTCGGGCAGGTAGAAAAGCTTTTCCACGCTCGCGCCCAGACCGACGCCCAGCCATTCGCCGCGACCGAAGGCGATCAGGGCATGCGACAACTGGTAGCCGCGTCCGTAGGGGTCCGCCCAGGGGTCCATGAAACCGAAAATGCGCTGCATCCGGTAGGGAGAACTGAGGATGAGCACGAGAAAGCCCACCAGCGAGAGCACGAGCAGACCGGCGAACCATTTGCCGTTCATCCCGCCGAGGAACAGTATGGCCATCGCGATCGATGCAATCACCACGAAAGCGCCGAAATCGGGTTCACGCAGCAGCAGCCACCCGATCAGCAGCATCACCGTCAGCATCGGCAGCAGGCCCTTTTTGAAGCTGTGCATCAACGCCGACTTGCGCGCCGTGTAATCGGCCGCGTAGAGCACCGCCGCAAGTTTCATGAATTCGGATGGCTGCAGATTGGCCGGGCCGAGGGAGAGCCAGCGCTTCGCCCCGTTCACCTCGCGCCCCACACCCGGGATGAGCACCAGCACCAGCAACACGATGCCGAACACGAACAGCCACGGCGACAGGCTTTGCCAGACGCGCACCGGTACCTGGAAGACGAGCAGCGCGGCGATCAGCCCTGCGCCGAGGAACAATGCCTGCCGCAGCAGAAAATACGCCGGCTGGTTGCCGGCATAGCGGCTCGCTTCGGCAGTTGCAATCGACGCCGAATACACCATCACCACTCCCAGCAGCAGCAGGATCAGCGCGGTCCAAACCAGCGCCCGGTCGAATTCCGCCGGCGAAGTGCGCTCGGCTTTAATGTAATTCAGCATGGGCAAACTTTCTTACACAAGCGGCGAACACTTCGCCGCGGTGCGGATAATTGCGGAACATGTCGAAACTGGCGCAGGCGGGTGACAGCAGCACCACGTCCCCGGCCCGGGCCTGGGCGCGCGCCTGCGCCACCGCGTCCTCCATGGCGCCTGCGCGCAACACGGTCACACCGCTGGCGTCGAGGGCGCGTGCGATGCGCTCGGCGTCGCGTCCGATCAGCACCACCGCACGCGCATAGCTGGAGACCGGCCCGGCGAGCGGCGCAAAATTCTGTCCCTTGCCCTCGCCGCCCGCGATCAGGACCACGCGCGCACCGCGCGCCGCGACTTCGGCGAAACCGGCGAG
>CAKKSJ010000404.1 GCA_919902965.1 Burkholderiales bacterium | reverse complement strand
TGCTCATGTGGCTGGCCCTGGCCGGTGTCGCCGCCTTGCTGAACACCTATCCCGCCGCGTTTTACGCAGTGCAATGGCTGGGCGCGGCCTACCTCGCCTGGCTCGGCAGCAGGCTGCTGTTCGCCAAGCCGGGCGCCGCACCGGTGCTGCATATCAGGCCGCATCACTATCTGCGCCAGGCGCTCATGATCACCCTGCTCAACCCGAAAGCGATCGTGTTTTACATGGCGTTTTTCCCGCTGTTCGTCGACCCGGCCCGGCATCAGGGCATCGCCACCTTTGCCTTCATGGCGGCGACCATTGCGGTGCTGACGTTTTTATACGGTCTGTGCGCCGTCCTGCTGACCCACTACCTGGCCGAGCGCCTGCGCGCCAATCCGCTGGTATCGCGTTCCCTGGAAAAACTCGCCGGCCTGTTCCTGATCGGCTTCGGCATCCGCCTCGCGCTGGCGCGCTGATACCGGCAACTAGAGTCTGCGCAGCAGCGCGGCCTTGATCTCCGCCATTGCCGGCGGCTCGGTGGCGTCCTTGAATCGTTCCAGCTTGCGGTAGATATCCGCTGCGGCAAGATGGAAGCCCGCGGGCAGGCCTGCTGCCTCGAAATCCGCCGCGATTTCTTCCATCTCGGCGATCCAGCGCCAGGCCTTGCGCGCGCTCGCCCTGACCCTTTCGGATCGCTTCGGAGTATCGGGCAGCGAGATTTTCCATTCTTCGAGCAATGCCGCATCGACGCCCTCGCGCTCGGCGAGCGCGCGTATGCCTGCGAGCAAAGCGGTAGCGCCCTTGTTCCAGGCGGCGTAGCAGACCTTGAGAGCGGAGGCCGTGCCCGCCGGCCCCTCGAGCGCGATCGCCTGCATGATGCTGCCTTCGAACAGCGGCGCGATCTCCGCGGCGCGGCTGCCGCAGACATAGAGCCGGACGCTGGCGCCGCTGACCGGCGGCGGCCCGATGATGCCGGCGTCGATGTAGCTCGCGCCTGCCGACCCGACCACCTGGCCCAGCGCGCGCGCAGTCCCGGTCGAGACCGCGTTGGCGTCTATATAGATGCCTTTGAAGCCGCAGGCGGCCACGGCTCGCGCGAGTTCCATTGCCGCGTGCGGCGGACAAACGGAAAATACGATATCGGACGCTAGCGCGGCGCGCGCCAGCGTCACTGCGTCTTCAAGGCCGCTGCGCCCGGCGCGCCGGCGCGTGGCCTCACTGCGGCCGGCCGAAGCCCACAGCACGCGATGCCCTTTCGCTGCCAGGCCGGCGCCGATGGCGGCGCCCATCTCGCCCGGATGCAGCAATGCGATGGTCTTGTTGCT
>CAKKSJ010000403.1 GCA_919902965.1 Burkholderiales bacterium | reverse complement strand
TTGCAGCCCGGCTCCTACATTTTCATGGACGCCGATTACAACCGCAACGAGGTCGATGCAGCCTGGCCGCATTTCGAGCAGAGCTTGTTCGTGTGGACCACGGTGATGAGCCGGCCTGCTGCCGCGCGCGCGATGGTCGACGCCGGACTCAAGGCCTCCAGCGTCGATTCGGGCATGCCGCAGGTGTGGAATTTGCCGGGCGTGGAATTCGTGAAAGCTTCGGACGAGCACGGCGTGCTCGCAATCGCGCCCGGCGCGAAAGCGCCGCACCTGGGCGAGAAGCTGCTGCTGGTGCCGGGCCACTGCGACCCCACGGTCAATCTCTACGACTGGTATGTGTGCGTGCGGCGCGGCGCGGTCGAAGCGCTGTGGCCGGTAAGCGCGCGCGGCGCGCTGCGCTGATTCGCCGCGTCCTGTTTTTTCTCCGGCCGGATCTCTTCGCCCGAAGCTTATTCGGATTTCAGATGGCGCTCGCGCCATCCGGCTGCAGCGGGCGGAAGTTCTGGAAGTCCCAGTGCTGGCCGGGCGCGGCCTCGATCAGCGCACGGGTGTATTCCTGTCGCGGCGCCGTCAACAAGGTCTCGGCCCGGCCGGATTCCACAACGCGGCCGTTTTGCATCACCACGATGGTGTCGCAGATTTGCGCGGCTACGCGCAGGTCGTGGGTAATGAACAGCACCGCGATGCCGGTTCGGTCACGGATCTCCTGCAGCAGCGCCAGGACCTGTGCCTGGAACGAGACATCCAGCGCCGACACCGCTTCGTCCGCGACCAGCAGATCGGGCTGCAGCGCAAGCGCGCGCGCGATGCAGATCCGCTGGCGTTGCCCGCCCGAAAACTGGTGAGGGTAGCGCGGCATGGCGTCCGGATCGAGGCCCACCAGTCGAAGAAGCTCCGCGGCTTTCGTCAACGCTAGGTCGCGCCGCATGCCGAAGTTGACCAGCCCTTCGATAATGGAATCGCCGATACGGCGGCGCGGGTTGAGGGAGCGATAGGGATCCTGGAAGATGATCTGGAAGCGCTGTCGCAGCGGGCGCAAGGAGCGCCGGCCGGTGCTCGCGACATCGCTGCCATTGATGTGAATGGCGCCCGAAGTCGGGTCGATCAGGCGCACGATGCAGCGCGCTACCGTGGACTTGCCCGAACCCGATTCACCCACGACGCCAACGATCTCGCCGCGCCGTACCGTCAGGTCAACTTCCTGCACCGCTGCCACGATCCGTCCGCTGCCGAGGAAGCGCTTTTCCGAGTAAGTCTTGTTCAGCTTGACCACGTCGAGCACAATTTCGTCGCCTAGGGCCTCGCGTTGCCGCG
>CAKKSJ010000402.1 GCA_919902965.1 Burkholderiales bacterium | reverse complement strand
GGCGCATCAGCGCTTGCCCAGCATCTGCTGCGGCAGGTAGGTGACGATCTCGGGGAAGATCCAGATGACCGCGACTGCGACCACCATCAGAAGAAAGAACGGCAGAGAGTACTTACCGATGGAAAAAATATCCTTGCCGGTCATGCCCTGCAGTACATACAGGTTAAAGCCCACGGGCGGGGTGATCTGCGCCATTTCCACCACCAGGACGATGAAGATGCCGAACCACAGAAGATCGATATGCGCCGCCTGCACCGAGGGCAGGATCACCGCGGCGGTGAGCACCACCATGGAAATGCCGTCGATGAAGCAGCCCAGGACAATGAACAACAGCGTCAGCACGGCGATCAGCATCACCGGCGAAAGCGCCTGCTCGGTGATCCAGGCGGCCATCGCCTTGGGGATGCCGGTGAAGCCCATGGCAACGGTGAGAAAGGCGGCGCCGGTGAGAATGAAAGCGATCATGCAGGAAGTGCGCATCGCGCCCATGACGCTGGCGTAGAAGGTCTCCCAGTCGAGTGAGCCGGAGACCAGCGACAGGAGGAGCGAGCCGACCACGCCCAGTACCGCGGCTTCGGTGGGCGTGGCGATGCCGCTGTAAATCGAGCCGATCACCGCGGCGATCAAGAGCACCGTCGGAATGAGCAGGCGCGAAGCATAGATTTTTTGCGCGAAGCTCATGTGGATGTCGGAAGGCGGTGTCTTGTCCGGGTTGAGCAGGGCCCAGACGATGATGTAGCCGGAGAACAGGCAGACCAGCATGATGCCGGGCAGCACGCCGGCGATGAACAGTCGCGCGATGGAGACGTCGGCGGCGACGCCGTAGACGATCATGATGATGGAGGGCGGGATCAACAGGCCCAGGGTGCCCGCGCCGGCGAGGGAGCCGATGACCATGGGCTCGTGGTAGCCGCGCTTGAGCAGTTCGGGCACGGTCATTTTGCCGATGGTGGCGGCGGTGGCGGCGGACGAACCCGAGATCGCCGCGAAAATGCCGCAGCCGATGACGTTGCAATGCATCAGTCTTCCCGGCAGTGCGGTGAGCCAGGGGGCGAGGCCGCGGAACATGTCCTCGGAAATGCGGCTCCTGAACAGGATTTCGCCCATCCAGATGAACAGCGGCAGTGCCGTCAGCGCCCAGCTTGCGCTCGATCCCCATACCGTGGTCGCCATGAGCAAGCCAACGGGAGTGGAAGTGAAGAGTTCCATTGCCGCCCAGCCCATGGCGAGCAGCACGATGGCGATCCACACGCCGCCGGCAAGCAGCAACGCGAGCAGGGCGAACAGGAATAGTGTGATGCCTAGTGTACCCATGGTGCTAGAGGTTCTCCGACAGGGCGATTTTCTTGTTTCGTTCGGCCACGAGGTAAGAGGGCGTGCCGCCGGCGCGCAGGACGATCAGGTCATCGAGCAGTGCGATCGCCATGATGGCGAGGCCTAATGCCATACCGCTTTGCGGCAGCCACAGCGGCACCGCCACCAGTCCCTGAGACATATCGTTGAACTGGTACGAGGTCCAGACCATGTCGAACGCATACCAGGCGAAGTAAGCGATCAGGAACGTGCTGGCCGTCAGGCATAACGTCTCCAGCGCCCGGCGTTTGCCGCCACTGAGCCGGTCGACGAGGATCGCCACGCGAATTTGCTCGTTGCGGCGATAGGTATGCGCCAGACCCAGAAAAGAAGACGCCGCCATGCAAAATCCGGCAAAGTCGTCGAAGGAATAGGCGTCGAAACCGAATAGGCGGCCGCAAATCTGCGCCAGGGACAAGGCCGCGATCAGGATCAAAAAGATTCCGGCGAGAACACCGGAGCCGCTGTAGAGCCAGTCAAGCAATTTTCTCATGCCGCAGTGCCGTCATTCCCGATTGTTTCGCCCTCGGTCCGGCCTGCCTCTGTTGTCGCGGCAGACGCATCCCGCCTGGACCAGAACGGAAGTCTGAATTCGAGGGACATACCAGGGGCCGCGCGGGAAGGGCTGGATTCCGCCCCTTCCCGGAGGCGCCTGGTTCAAGCCCTTCGTCTAAAGCTCGTTGAGTATCGCCTGTGCGTCAGGCCCGGTCCTTTTCATCCACTCCTGTGCCATGGTCTTGCCGATGGCATTGAGTTCCGCCGCCAGTTTCGCATTCGGCTTTTGCACGATGATGCCCTTGCTTGCCATGGTTTTCTTGAAGCCCTCGTTGCTCTCCGAACTCGCGGCCCAGCCCTGCTCTTCGGCCTTGGCCGCGATCGAAATGATCTGTTTTTGCAGCGCCGGATCGAGCTTGGCGAACGCAGCCTTGTTCACCAGCACGAAATTGAACGGCAGGAAGGCTTCGACATCGGTGTAGTACTTGAGGTAATCCCAGGCCTGGGTATCCACACCGGTGGCGCCGGAGGTGATCATCGCGTCAACCAGGCCGGTAAGGAAGGCCTGCGGAATTTCAGGCACCTGCACCGTGGTGGGAATCGCGCCCATCAGCTTGGCAAATTGGGAGGTATCCGGGCTGTAGGTGCGGAATTTGACGCCTTTCAGGTCGGAGACGGAATTGAACGGCTTCTTGGTGTAGATGCCCTGCGGCGGCCAGGGAACGGCAAACAGCACTTTGATGCCTTGTGCATCCAGGCGTTTTTCGACATAGGGACGCGCGACGCGCAACAGTTTCTTCGCCTGGGCGTAATTCGGCGCCAGAAACGGGGTGGAGTCGAAAGCGAAAATCGAATTTTCGTTTGAAAAATTCGAGATCAGGATCTGGCCGATGTTGACCTGGCCGGTCTGCACCGCGCGCTTGATTTCCGGATGCTTGATCAGCGAGGCGTTGCTGTGCACCACGATTTCCAGTTTGCCGCCGCTGGCGGCCTTGACGTCTGCAGCGAACTGAACCACGTTCTTGGTGTGGAAGTTGCCATCGGGATAGGGGGTAGGCATGTCCCACTTGGTTTGCGCCTGCGCGGCGCCGAAGGCGAAACCCGCGACGAGCGCGGCGAACAGTGTCAGTTTCAATTTCATGCTTGCTCTCCTT
>CAKKSJ010000401.1 GCA_919902965.1 Burkholderiales bacterium | reverse complement strand
CGAGCCGCGTGCAGCGCTGAAAAGCGTGCCCGGCCTGCAGCTCAAGGAAATGCCGGAGTCGCGCCAGAACAGCTTCTGTTGCGGCGGCGGCGGCGGGCGCATCTGGATGGAAACGCCCAAGGGCGAGCGCTTCTCCGATCTGCGCCTGGCGCAGGCAGTGGACGCGGGCGCCGAAGTGCTGGCCACGGCCTGCCCGTATTGCATTACCAATTTCGAGGACAGTCGGCTCAACCGGCCGGACGGCGGCGCGGGTATCGAGGTCAAGGACATTACCGAAATCATTCGTGACGCGCTCTAGGCGAAGGCAAGAGTCATGAACCTACCCATACAGGAAATGCTCAGACAGCGCTCGCAGCGGCAGGGCGACGATGGCATGGGCGACGTGATGGTGGTCGGCGGCGGCATCAGCGGCATCCAGGCCGCGCTCGACATGGCCACAGCGGGATTCAAGGTCTACCTGGTGGATAAATCGCCCACCATAGGCGGCAAGATGTCGCAGCTGGACAAGACCTATCCGACCATAGACTGCTCGATGTGCATAGAGTCGCCCAAGTTCATCGAGTGCGACCGCCACCCGAACATCGAAATCATGACCTACACCGAAGTCGCCGCCGTGGAAGGCGCGACCGGCGATTTCCGGGTAACGCTGGTGAAGAAGCCGCGCTATATCGACGAGGACAAGTGCACGGGCTGCACCGTTTGCGTCGAGTACTGCCCGGCCAAGATTCCCGACCCGTTCAACCAGAACCTGTCGCTGAACAAGGCGGTGCACATTTATTTTTCGCAGGCCGTGCCACTGGTGACCTACATCGATGACAGCTGCCTCTATCTCAAGGACAAGACCTGTTCGATCTGCGAGGGCGTGTGCGAGAACAAGGCCATAGACTTTAGCCAGGTTGCGGAGAAAATCGAGATCAAGGTCGGCGCCATCGTCATGTCGCCCGGCTACGACATTTTCGATCCCAAGGTGCGCGGCGACTACGGCTACGGCACGATAGCGAACGTGGTGACCAGCCTGGATTTTGAGCGCCTGCTCTGCGCCACCGGCCCGCATGAGGGCCAGATCCTGCGCCCCTCGGACAAGAAGCATCCGAAGAAGGTCGCCTGGATACACTGCGTCGGCTCGCGCCAGGTGGTGCCGGGAGGCAATAGCTACTGCTCGGCGGTGTGCTGCTCCTACACGCAGAAGCAGGTGATCCTGGCCAAGGACCATGTGCCCGAGCTGGAAGCGAAGATTTTTCACAACGATATTCGCTCCTACGGCAAGGACTTCGAGCGCTTCTATCAGCGCGCGGCGCGCCTGCCCGGCATCGAGTTCATCCGCAGCTACGTATCGATCGGGACCGAGAATCCCGTCACCAAGGACGTCAGCATCCGCTACGCGACGCCTGAGGGCGTCAAGGAAGAGGAATTCGAACTGGTGGTGCTGTCGGTGGGCATCAATCCGCCCAAGGACGCGCAGAAATTCTCCAGGATCTTCGGCATCGAACTGAGTGCAAACGGGTTCTGCAAGACCGATCCCTACGATCCGATCAAGACCAGCCGGCCGGGCATATTCATCAGCGGCGCGTTCCAGGGTCCGATGGATATACCGGAATCGGTCTATACCGCCAGCGGCGCCGGCGCGCAGGTGGCGCAGCTGCTGCAGTCGCGCCGCGGCCTGCTGTCCAAGGAGCGCGTCTATCCCGAGGAACGCGACACCACGCAGGAAGAACCCAGGGTCGGCGTGTTCGTCTGCCGCTGCGGCGCCAACATCGGCCGCGTGGTCGACGTGCCGGGCGTGGTCGAGTACTCGAAGGGCCTCCCGAACGTGGTCCACGTCGAGGAGAGCCTGTTCGCCTGCGCCACCAACACCGCAAAGGCCATTTCCGACACCATTCGCGACAAAGGCCTTAATCGCGTCGTCGTCGCCGCGTGCACGCCGCGCACGCACGAGCCGCTGTTTCGCGACACCCTGCGCGAGGCCGGCGTGAATCAGTATTTCTTCGACATGGCCAATATCCGCGAGCACTGCTCCTGGGTCCACTCCAAGGAGCAGGAAGCGGCAACGGCGAAGGCCAAGGACATCGTGCGCATGTCGGTGGCGCGCGCCGCCATGCTCGAGCCCCTGGAAGAATACGCGCTGCCGGTCAACAAGGTGGCGCTGGTGGTCGGCGGCGGTGTGGCCGGCATGACCAGCGCGCTCGCGATGGCCGAACAAGGGCACGAGACCTATCTGCTGGAGAAGGCCTCCGACCTCGGCGGCATCGCCAACCGTCTGTACTACACCGCGGAAGGGCTGCAGGTGCAACCCTACCTCAAGGATCTGAAGAAGAAGGTGTACCAGCACCGCGACGTCCACGTGATCACCGATGCGCAGATTCTGGACGTGGACGGCTACGTCGGCAATTTCGAGACCAAGGTGAAATCCAAAGGCCGGGTACGCAGCATCAAGCACGGCGTGGCGATCATCGCGGTCGGCGCGCAGGAACTGAAGCCGACAGAGTACCTGTACGGCAAGAGCGCGCGGGTGATGACTCAGCTCGAACTGGAAGAAAAGCTCGGCCAGGGCGGTGAGAGCCTCGCGGCGACCGGGAGCCTGGTCATGATTCAATGCGTAGGCTGCCGCCAGGATGATCGCAACTATTGTTCACGCGTCTGCTGCAGCGGGGCGATGAAGAACGTGCTCAAGCTGAAGGCATTGAAGCCGCAAACGGACATCTACGTGCTGTTTCGCGACATGCGCACCTACGGCTTCAGGGAAGATCTCTACCGCGAGGCCTCGAACCAGGACGTCAAGTTCATCCGCTACGAGCCCGAGGACAAGCCCGTGGTCGAGGCGGTGGAGGAAGGCGGGCGCAGCTACCTGCGCGTCACCGCTGCCGATCCCATCCTGGGCAAGCGACTGGTACTGGAGGTGGACAATGTGGTCCTGTCCGCCGCAGTGATCCCGCCGGCAGGCGCGCAGGACATCGCGCGCTTTTTCAAGGTGCCGCTCGGCCCGGACGGCTTCTTCCAGGAAGCCCATGTCAAGCTGCGGCCGGTGGATTTTGCCGCGGAGGGCGTCTATCTCTGCGGCACGGCGCAGTATCCCAAGCATTTTTCGGAAACCATCAGCCAGGCCTATGGCGCCGCAGGCCGGGCGCTGACGACCCTGGTGCAGGACACCGTCGTTGCTTCGGGCTCGGTGTGCGCGGTGGACGCCATCGACTGCGTCTCCTGCGGCGCCTGCATCACCTGCTGCACCTACAACGCCATCGAGTTCCAGGATACGCCGCGCGGCAGGAAGGCCGTGGTCAATCCGGTGTTGTGCAAGGGCGACGGGCTGTGCAATGCCAAATGTCCTACGGGCGCCATCAGTCT
>CAKKSJ010000400.1 GCA_919902965.1 Burkholderiales bacterium | reverse complement strand
TTCGGCGGCAAGTGCGATCCGGCGAATCATGAAATAGTGGTGTCCAAAGCGGCGCTCGTGCTGGGCCGGCCGGTGAAAATCTGCCTGACGCGTGAAGAAGTGTTCTACCTGCACCGCGGCCGGCACCCGGTGCTGATGAAATTCCGCACTGGCGTGAGCAAAGACGGCAAGCTGACAGGCATGCACCTGCAGACCTTGCTCGACGGCGGCGCGTACGGTTCCCACGGCGCGGCGAGCACGATTTACACCGGCGTGCTGACGCCGCTGACCTACGAGCTGCCGCGCTTCAAGTTCGACGCCTGCAGGGTGTTTACCAACAAGCCTGCCTGCGGTCCCAAGCGCGGCCACGGCACGCCGCAGCCGCGCTTCGGCCAGGAAATCCAGCTCGACAAAATCGCCGAAAAACTCAAACTCGATCCGGCGCAGCTGCGCCTCAACATGGTCACCAAGCCCAATACGCTCACCGCGAGCTGGCTCAAGATCGGCAGCAACGGCCTCGCAGAATGCATCCGTCAGGTGGTCGCGGGTTCCGGCTGGAAGCAAACGCACGGCAAGCTGCCCCAAGGCCGCGGGGTCGGCATTGCCTGCGCTTCGTACATGTGCGGCGCGGGCGTTTCGATCTACTGGAACAAAATGCCGCATACGGGCGTGCAGCTCTCCCTGGATCGCAGCGGCCAGGTGACGGTATTCTGCGGCGCGACCGAAGTCGGTCAGGGCTCGGACGATGTGCTCGCCGCGGTCGTCGCGGAAACCCTGGGCATCAGCACCAAGGAAGTGCGCTGCATCACCGGCGATACCGGCATCACGCCGATCGACCTCGGTTCGTACTCGAGCCGCGTAACCCTGATGATGGGCAACGCGGCGCTGCAGGCCGCGGGCCGCGCGCGCGACATGCTGGTCAGCGCGGCGGCGGAACAACTCGAAGTGCTGCCGGAAAGCATCGTGCTTTCGCAGGGGCGCGTGTTCGCGGCGGGCGACGCCAACAAGAGCATGAGCTTTGCCGAGGCGGTCGTCTACGCTGAAACCAAGTTCGGCACGCTCGGCACGGTCGGCTCCTACACGCCGCCCAAGCCGCCGGGCAAGTTCAAGGCTGCGGGCGCGGGTCCGTCGCCGGCGTATTCTTTCTCTGCCTGTGTGGTCGAGGTGGAAGTCGACGAGCATACCGGCTGGATTACCGTGCCCAAGATCTGGATAGCGCACGATATCGGCCGAGCCTTGAATCCGGTGCTTGCGCGCGGACAGGTGATCGGCGGCGTCTACATGGGGCTGGGCGAAGCCTTGATGGAAGAGCAGGTGTTCCGGCGCCTGCCCCCCAAACTTTCCAACGCGCTGGTGCACAAGATTCCCTCGCTGCTCGAATACAAAAGCATTACTTCGCTGGACATGCCCGAGGTCGAGGTCTATCTGATCGAGGACCCGGACCCGAACTGCCCCTTCGGCGCCAAGGAGGTCGGCCAGGGGCCGCTGCTGCCGGTGATGCCGGCGGTCGCGAATGCGGTGTTCGACGCGGTCGGCGTGCGCATCGACGAAGTGCCGATCACGCCCGAGAAAATCCTGCGCGCGCTGCACCTGAAGCGCGCAGGCAAGAACCCGCGCGTCGGACCGGATCATTTCCCCGATGTGCCCTATGTAGCGCCGACTTTCGTCATTCCGCCAGGCGAAGGCGGCGATGGCACCGAAAGCAAAATGCCGGAAAGGAAGCCTGCGAACAAACGCATGGAAAGGGCGGCATCATGATGCGCCTGCCGTGGTTCCAATATCAGTCGCCGAAAAGCGTGGCGGAAGCCGCGCGCATGCTCGCGGGCGAAGGGCCGCGCGGCATGCTCATCGCCGGCGGCACCGATCTGCTGCCCAATATGAAGCGCCGCCAGCAGACGCCGGCGACGCTCATTTCGCTCAGCCGGGTCGAGGGACTGAAGAAAATATCCAATGGTTCCGGCCTCACGCTGGGCGCCGGGCTCACGCTTACCGAAGTCGTGAATGCCCAGGCCGTGCGCGAAAAATATCGCGGCCTGTATCAGGCGGCCGCGCAGGTGGCCTCGCCGCATTTGCGCAATATGGGCACGCTGGGCGGCAATCTGTGCCTGGATACGCGCTGCAACTACTACAACCAGAATGAGGATTGGCGCGAGGCCATCGGCTACTGCATGAAGAAGGAGGGCAAGACCTGTTGGGTTGCGACCGCCAGCAAGCGCTGCCTCGCGGTGTCTTCGACCGATACCGCGCCGGCGCTGATCGCGCTGGACGCGAAGGTGCGTCTGGTTTCGGCCGAAGGCGAGCGCGAGCTTGCGCTCGCCAGCCTGTATAACAACGACGGCATGGACTACATTACGCGCAAGCCGGACGAAATCCTGACCGAGGTGGTCTTGCCGGATTGCGCCGGCTGGAAGAGCACGTACTGGAAGCTGCGCCGGCGCGGGTCTTTCGATTTTCCGCTGCTGGGTGTGGCTGCAGCGCTGCGCACGGCGGCTGATGGGACGGTCGAAGAAGCGCGCCTGGTACTGGGCGCGGTGGCCTCGCAACCGATCGTCGCCGGCAAGGCGAGCGCGTTCCTCGTGGGCAAAAAGCTCACGGACGAGCTGATCGCCGAGGCCGCGACCCTGGCCGCTTCCAGGGCCAAGCCCATGGACAATACCGATATGGATGTCTATTGGCGCAAGGAAGTCGTATCCAGTTTCGTCGCCTATGCACTGCGCGAAATACGCGGCGACGACATGCGCCCGCAGCGCCTGCGCATCGCGCGGCAGGAACTCTAGCGCCGGTGTACAGTTAGTGCGGGGCAGGGAGAAACAGATGCGATTGAAATTCCGACGTGCCGGACTCGCTGCGGTTTTGCTGGCGCTATGCGTACCCGCGGCGGCGACGCTGGGCGAGGACGCGAGCTCCGTGTCGGCCGATCAAGCGCAGCTGCAGGCCGGGCTCACGATCAGCAGCACCGCAAAATTCAGCGTTCACCAGCTGCAGCTGTCTTCCGGCACTACGGTCAATGAATATGTGTCGCCGGCGGGGATGGTGTTTGCCGTGTCCTGGCAGGGGCCGTCGATTCCGGACCTGCAGCAAGTGCTCGGACGCTATTTCGACGCCTACGTGGCGGCGATGAGGAATCGGGGCGCCGGGAGCAGCGCGCCCGCAACGCAGCCCGCCGGATTCGTGGCGCAAAGCGGCGGGCATATGCGCGCCTACTTCGGCCGCGCTTATGTTGCATCGATGTTGCCGCGCGGTGTTTTCGCGGAAGAAATCAAGTAAGGCCCGCTCGCGTGCGCCATTGGCTTAGGACGCTACTGCTTGCTGCGCTCACCCTGATGCAGGGCTGCGGCGGCGGCGGGGGCGCCGACACCGCCGCGGCGCCTGTTGCGGCTAGCACCAATACCAGCGTGCCTGCGGCGGCGAATGTGCACCCGATTTCGGTCGATTCCGGACTGGCAAACAACATCAATCTGGCGTTTACCAAAGTCACGCTGTGCGCGCCCGGCAGCAGTAGCAACTGTCAGACCATAGACAATATTGTCGTCGATACCGGGTCCAGCGGACTGCGCGTCCTGTCATCCGCGCTGGCAGCTTCGCTGGCGCTGCAACAGCAGGTCGATGCCAATGGCACAGCGCTGATCGAATGCGCCCAATTTGTGGACGGCTACACCTGGGGCCCGGTCAAGCTGGCGGACCTGAAACTCGCAGGCGAACAGGCGAGTTCGCTGCCGATCCAGGTGATCGGCGATCCGAATTATCCCGGGGTGCCGGCCCGCTGCGCCGCCACCGGCGCGTCGAGGAACAGCGTGCAGGATTTGCGCGCCAACGGAATACTGGGCGTGAGCGTGTTCCGGCAGGATTGCGGCAGCGCCTGCGCCCGGCCTAACAACCAGGGCATGTACTACGCTTGCAGCTCGCCTTTCGTTTGCCTGCAGACATCGGTCGCGCTGGCGCAGCAGGTGCAGAATCCGGTAGCGATGTTTGCCGTCAACAATAATGGTGTCCTCATCCAGCTGCCGTCGGTGCCGGCCGGCGGCGCTGCGAGTGTGAGCGGCGCGCTGGTTTTCGGCATAGGCACACAGGCGAACAACGGGCTCGGGGCGGCAAGGGTCGTGGGCGTGGATCCGGGCAACGGCAATTTCACCACGCTGTACAAGGGCAGCAGTTACACGGCGAGCTTTTTCGACAGCGGTTCCAACGGATTGTTCTTTTCGGACAACATCACCGTCTGCGACAGCACTACCGCGGCGCCCGGATTCTATTGTCCCGCGTCGACCATCAACGGCTCTGCCGCGCTACAGGGCAGGAACGGCGCAAGCGCAACAGTCGATTTCAGCATCGCCAATGCGGGCAGCCTGGTCGCGGCCAGTCCGGGCTTTGCCGCGTACGGGAACGTGGGCGCGCCCTTCGTCGCCAATAGCTTCAACTGGGGCTTGCCCTTCTTTTACGGTCGCAATGTGTACACGGCGATAGAAGGTGCCGGCACCCCCGCCGGTCCCGGGCCTTATGTCGCTTTCTAAAGCCAACACCCCGCGTTCGCGCGCATGCGCCTAGTCCCGGCAGAACTCGCGTTCGACGCTGAAGGAACGCCGTACTCGCCCGTCTATGGCGACGTGTATCACAGTGCGGAATCCGGCCCCGGCCAGGCGCAGCAGGTATTTATCGCCGGCAACGGCCTGCCGCGCCGCTGGGCGCGTGCGCGGGTGTTCACCATCGTCGAGACCGGTTTCGGACTGGGGCTGAATTTTCTCGCTACCTGGCGCGCCTGGCGCGCCGATCCGGCGCGCTGCGAACGGCTGCATTACGTTTCCATCGAAAAGCATCCCTACGATCGCGAGGCGCTGGCGGCGCTGCACCGGCGTTACAGTGAATTCGCGCCCCTGGCCGGACAATTGCAGAATGCCTGGCCGCCGCTGGTACCCGGACTGCACCGCCTGCATTTCGAAGACGAAGCGTTGACGCTGACGCTGGCCTTCGGCGATGTGGGCGAACTCGCGCCGCGCTTGCGTCTGGGCGCCGACGCTTATTACCTGGACGGTTTCGCGCCCCGGCTCAACCCGGACATGTGGTTGCCGGCGCTGATGCAAAGCCTTGCAAACCTTGCGCGCCCGGGCGCCACGGTTGCAACCTACTCCAGCGCGACCCCGGTGCGCGAAGCGCTGGAGGCGGCAGGATTCCGCATGGAGAAATGTCCCGGCTACGGGCGCAAGCGTGAAATGCTGCGCGGCACTTACCAGCCGTGGCGTGCGCAGGCCTTGGCAGGCGCGCGCGGCAAGCGCCATGCGATAGTGATCGGCGCCGGCATCGCCGGGGCGGCAATCTGCGAGCATCTCGCGCGGCGTGGCTGGCACATCGATCTGATCGAAAGCCGCGCGCTGCCCGATGCACAGGCGCCGGCAAAGTACGCCGGGGTGTTTCATCCGCACATATCACGCGACGACTGCATTCTGTCGCGCACTGCGCGCAACGGCTATCTGTACGCCATCGAACGCTGGCTCGCGCTGGAGCGCTCAGGGCTGGAACTGACCTGGTCGCGTTGCGGCGTGCTGCAACTCGCCGGCGATGCCGAGCAGGAACAGAGGATGATCGCGGCAGTCGCGGCGATGGACTTTCCTGCCGGTTTCCTGCAATACCTCGCGCGCGGCGAAGCCGAACTGCATGCCGGCTGCGAACTGGTCAGCGGCGGCTGGTGGTATCCGGGCGCCGGTTGGATGCGCCCGCTGAGCCTGATAGCCGCGCAAATCGCCGCGGCCGGACCCGGCTTGCAGGCGCATTTCGGCGCCAGGGTGGAGAGCATCGGCTACGCGGGCGGGTGCTGGCAGGCGCTGGACGCAGCGGGCAAACGCATCGCCGCCGCGCCGGTGCTGGTGCTCGCGAATTCGAACGATGCGGCGCGTCTCGCTCCCGTCGCGCAGCCTCTGCAGCAGACGCGCGGACAGGTCAGCTATCTGCCCGATGCGGCCATGCGCGCTCCCCGCGCGGTTCTCACCGGTTCCGGTTATGTGCTGCCCGCGTTGGACGGCGTGATCGTGACCGGCAGCACTTACGAGCGCGACAACAGCGATCCCGAGCCGCAGGTCCAAAGTCATGCAGAAAATCTGCAACGCCTCGCGCAAATGCTGCCGCAGGCGCGCGTGCTGGCCGATGCGGCGCAACTCGATGGCGCGGTGGGCTTTCGTTGCGCTGCACCGGACCACCTGCCCCTGGTGGGCGCGCTGCCCGACGTGGACGCGGCACGTGCGCATAAGAAGGCGCTGTCCGGCGCCGATCTGGCGGACTTGCCGCGCCGCAACGGGCTTTATTGCGCAACGGCCTACGCTTCGCGTGGTTTGGTGTGGGCGGCGCTTGCGGGCGAACTGCTGGCGAGCCTGATCGAAGGCGAGCCCTTGCCGCTGGAGGGCGATCTGGCCGATGCGCTGGATCCCGGACGCTTCGTGATGAAGCAGGCGCGCCGCGGAAAGCTATGATTCATCGTTGCCAATTTAGGCGTTGGCGGAACTCAGGTTCTTCCTGTGGTTTCCAGACTAAGATTGGCGATTGACGGCGGCTGCAGGACTCACAGACACTACTGCGGTGTCGTCAAACTTCCTGCAGGTTTCGGTGTCCGGGTATAAGATCGGTTCAGCTTAGGGGGCTCATCAGAATTTCGAGTGGGTGATCATAGATCTACCTTAGGAGGCAAGCGATGCACATGCCCGACGTCCGGCTGCACGAGCCGGCAAGCCTGAAGAATGCGTGCGACCTGCTGCGGCAATTTTCGGACCGTGCCCGGGTGCTGGCGGGGGGGACCGATATCCTCGTCGACCTCAGGCAGAACAGCGTCACTGGGGTCGACCAGCTCGTGTCCCTTCGGCGGATTCCCGGCCTGAACGATATCGAGGAGACGGAAGACGGATTCCGCATCGGGGCGATGGTGACGCCGACGGCGGCGGCGCGCAACGAACGCATCCGGGAACTGTGTCCCGCGCTTGTGGACGCGATCGCAAGCATGGCGGGCTGGCAGATCCGGAGTCTGGCAACGATGGCGGGAAACATCGCCCGGGCGGTCCCCTGCTCGGACCTGGCGCCGGTTTTCGTCGCGGCCGGCGCGGAGGTGCTGCTGAACGCCGGCACTTCGGAACGGCGCCTGCTCGTACGCGATTGTTTCGTCGGGCCGCGGGTGACCGTTTTTCGCCGCGAGGAAATCCTGACCCACATCCTCCTTCCTTTCCCGCGCCCTGCTTCGGGCCTCTCCTACCGCAAGTTCGGACTGCGCGGCGCGAACGCCATCTGCGTGGCCGGTGTGGCTGCGGCTGTCAGGCTCAAGGCTGGAGGCGCGATCGAAGAGGGGCGGATCGTGTTGGGCGCCGTGGCGCCCATTCCCTACGTGTCGAAGAAGGCGAGCGCCTATTTGGCAGGCAAGACGCCAGGGGACGCGGTATTCGACGAAGCCGGCCGGCTGGCGGCCCAGGACTCGCTTCCGATTTGCGACATCCGCGGATCGGATCAGTACCGGCGCGATCTGGTGCGGCCACTGACTGTGGACGCCCTGGTCGAAGCGCTCGGACGGGCGCGGGCCGGCCGCGCACGTAAGGGAGGGAAGTGAGATGAACCTGCACCGGAATATCATTCTGAAAATCAACGGGCGGGAGCACAACGTCTCGATCAAGGACAACGAGACCCTGCTCAACGTGCTGCGCGACAAGCTCGAGCTCACCGGCACGAAGAAGGGCTGCGAGCTCGGCGACTGCGGCGTCTGTACCGTGCTGCTCGACGGAGATCCGGTCAACAGCTGCCTGATGCTCGCGGCGAACGTCGAAGGCCGCGAAATTACGACGATCGAGGGGATCGAGCGCGACGGCGAGCTACACCCGATCCAGCGCGCGTTCATCGCCGAGGGCGCGGTGCAATGCGGGTTCTGCACTTCCGGCATGGTTCTGACCTCCATGGCTCTGGTCCAGAGGAACCCGGACCCGACCGAAGACGCGATCAAGGACGCCCTCGGCGGCAACCTGTGCCGCTGCACCGGCTACCGTTCCATCATCCGGGCGATCCAGAACTGGCGCAACTACGCGGACACCGAGGTGAAGCAGAAGGTCGGCCACGATGACCTCGACCGCCACGCCTTCGTCGGCCGCAGCCTTCCCCGCGTCGACGGTCTGGACAAGGTCACCGGCCGCGCGAAGTATACCGACGACATCCGGCTGCAGAACATGCTCCACGGCCGCATTCTCGGCAGTAGCGTCGCCCACGGCCGCATCAAACGCATCGATACGTCGAAGGCCGCGGCGCTTCCGGGCGTCGTCGCCGTCATCACCGGCAAGGACGTCCCCGACGTCACCTACGGCGTTTCTCCGGCGCGCTACGACGAGTACGTTCTCGCCAAGGACAAAGTCCGCTACGTCGGCGACGAGGTCGCCGCAGTCGCCGCGGTGGACGACGAAACCGCCGAGCGCGCGTTGAAGCTGATCGAGGTCGAATACGAGGAACTGCCCGCGGTGTTCTCGCCCGAGGAGGCGATGAAGCCGGGCGCCCCCCAGTTGCACGAGCACCCGCGTTTCAAAAACAACATCAACACCGACGTCGACCATCATTTCGGCGACATCGAGCAGGGTTTCGCCGAGGCGGACTACATCCGCGAGGAGACCTTCGTCGGCAACCACACGAACCAGGCGCCGCTGGAGCCGCATGCGTCGATCGCGGACTGGCAGAAGGACGGTACGCTCTTGCTGTACTCGGCGAATCAGGTTCCGCACTACGTCCATTACATGCTGGCCCACGTGTTCGCGATGCCGCTCGGGAAGATCCGCGTCCTGCGCCCGGCGGTCGGCGGCGGCTTCGGGGCCAAGGCGGAGACCACGCCGCTCGACCTGTGCTCGGCGATCCTGTCGCGCAAGACCGGACGCCCGGTGCGTATGATCTACAGCCGCAAGGAGGTCTTCCTGCATCACCGCGGGCGCCACAAGCAGCACATGAAGTTCAAGCTTGGTTTAAAGAAGGACGGGCGGATCACCGCCTTCGAGAGCACCATCCATCTCGACGGCGGCGCCTACAGCTCGTTCGGCGTCGTCACCGCCTATTACGCCGGCAGCATGATGCCGACGCTGTACCACATCCCCAACTACCGTTATCTCGGCTACCGGATCAACACCAACAAGCCCGCCTGCGGCGCCTTCCGCGGACACGGCGTCCCGCAGCCGCGCTTTGCCTTCGAATGCCTGCTCAGCATGATGGCCGATGATATGGGGATCGATCCGGTCGAGATCCGCCTGCGCAATGCGATGGACCGCAACACGCGCACGGTCAACGACCTCGACGTGCGCAGCTGCGAGTTCAAGGCGACGCTGGAAGCGGTGCGCAAGAAGGTGTCGTGGTCGAAGAAGTACGGGAAACTGCCGCCGGGTCAGGGCATGGGCATAGGCTGCGGCGGGTTCGTGTCGGGCGCCGGCTACGCGATCTATCGCGGCGAAGTGCGCCTGGCACAGGAGAAGGATGCGAAGCCGTTCAAGAAGGAGGCGGAGTTCCCGCATGGGAACGCGGTAGTGAAAATCCTGGAGGATGGAATGGCGGCGGTGTGCATGATCGGCGCCGCCGAGATCGGGCAGGGCGCGACCACGGTGCTGCGACAGATCTGCGCCGAAGGGCTGGGCATCCCGATCGAGCGCGTGCGCATGCGCTCGGAGGATTCGGACATCTGCCCGATCGACCTCGGCGCGTATTCGTCCCGCGTGACCTTGATGGGCGGCAACGCCGTCCTGATGGCGGCGCGCGCGGTGGTGAAAAAACTGCTGCCGATCGCGGCGAAGGAGCTGAAGTGCCGTGCCGGGGAGCTCGACGTCGCGCTCGGGAAGATCTTCGTCAAGAAGAACCCGAAGAAGTCGATGGAATGGGCCGAGGCGGCGCGGCGGTCTTTTAACGCGGCCGGCCCGCTGGTCGGGACCGGCTGGTACAAGCCGCCGAAAAATCTCGGCGGCGACTACAAGGGCGCGGCGGTCGGCACCAGTCCGGCCTATTCATTCGGCAGCGCCGTTTGCGAGGTTTCGGTCGATCTGCGCACCGGCAAGGTCAAGGTCGAGAAGTTTACCGACTACCACGACTGCGGCACGCCGATCAACCCGATGGCCGTCCACGGCCAGGTCGAGGGCGCGATCGTCATGAGCGCCAGCGAAACGGTGATGGAGGACATGGTCTACGATGACAAGGGCAATCTCACCAACCCCACATTCCACGACTACCTGATGATGACCATCAAGGACGCCCCGGAGATCTTCAGCGGCCTCGTCGATTCCTACGAGCCCGAGGGTCCGTACGGCGCGAAGGAGATCGGGGAAGGCTGTACTTCACCGGTCCTCGGCGCCGTCGCCCACGCAATCGCCAACGCCACCGGCGTCTGGGTCACCGAACTGCCGATCACGGGAGAGAAGATTCTGGCGGCGCTCAAGGAGAAGAAGCAGCGGATGGCGCAGGGAATTCCGGAGAAGCAGGGGACCTGGCAGAAAGGCGCGCCGTCGAAGCCGTACAAGGGCCGGCCGAGCCGGGGCAAGCAGGCGGTGGACCCGAAGCTCATGTTCGCGAAGACGCGGCCCGCGAAGGCGAAAGCCGCGGGAAAAGCGGCGGGTAGAAGCGCAGCGAGATAGAACGTCCGGCGTCTTGAGCCAAGTCCGTCCGCGGAGGTGTCATTCCCCCGCGGCGACTATCTCTGCAGGCCCACCAGAGCGAGCGATCGTTCGGCGAACGCCCGCCAGCGGCAGGATTGCGCCCTTGGCCGCGGTGTAGGGTATCCACCTGTTGGCGCCGCCCAGGGTCGCCGCCAGCGAAGACAGGTGCGCCGCGGAAGATTGTGAGTGCTTCCCGCGGCACAATCGAAAGCACACCGGCGGCGGGCTCGGTACGCCTGCACCTAGACGCTACAAGGTGATTTGCGCGCCCGCCGTATTGAGCAGAAATGCTTCGGGCATGGCCTGCTGTACTGCTGCAAGGGTTCTGAACCCGCTGCAGTGCATGGGCGATACCACCGCCGGATTCAGGCCCTTGAGTTCCTCTACCGTCATGGTGCACTTGTCGGCCGGGATGCCCGGGAAACCCAGGTGGAAGCCGCCAAAAAGCGCATAGATTTTTTGTTCACCGGTTATTTTGCGGGCATGATGAATGGTATTGATCACGCCGGCGTGGGCGCAGCCGGTGATCACCAGCAAGCCCTTGTCCTTGACATTGACGATCAAGGCCATGTCATCGACGGTCTTGTCCTCCTCGAACCTGCCTTCGCGCAGGCACCACAGGCTGGAAGCGGTTCCGGCCGCCGGACCCGGCGGCTCGAAGTCGACCTCGAAGGGAATTTCGCCGGTGGTGGTTGCCGCCGGACAGACCGGCATCGGGTCCCGCGCCAGCACCAGGCGCGCTCCGGCCGCCTCGATTTCATCGCGGCGCAGCGATTGGTTGTAGTAGGGGATCACCATGCCATTGCCCGCCTTGACGTGGCGGATCAGAAAGGCATCAGGATGCAGCGTGACCGTCAAGGGGTAGTCCCGCGCCTTCAGGAGTCCGAGCAGCCCGCCGTAATGGTCCGGGTGCCCGTGGCTGAGCACCACGTGGTCGATCTCGTTGGGCGCTATGCCCAGCGCCGCCATGTTGTGCAATATGACGGTATCGGTGAGGCCGGTATCGAGCAGAATGCGATGGCGCTTGCCGCCGAAATAGACGTCCACCAGCATGGCCAGCCCGTTTTCCGCCAGGATCTTCTTGTTGCGCAGGTCGAAATGATAAGCCAGTCCCGGCCGCTTGACGGTGTCGGTATCCGGAATGAGCATGTCGACGTAATTCTCGACCAGGGTGGTGATGACCACTTTATCAGCAGCGTGCATGAGGATGCTCCTTGTTGGATAGATTTGGATCAGTCAGTCTTTACGCCCGGTATCGGGAGTCAAGCCTGCGGCCTCGACCCCGTACACTGCGCAGATTTCGTCGTTATCGGAGGTGTCGCCGCTGATGCCGACCGAACCGATTACCTGCCCCTCGCTGTTCCTGATGAGTACGCCGCCTGCAACAGGCACCATGCGGCCATCGGACATCGCATTCAAGGCGGTGAAGAACATCGGCATCTGTTCGGCGCGGCGTGCCAGTTCGCGGCCGCCGAAACCCATGCCCAGCACCCCCCACGCCTTGCCCAGCGCGATCTCCGGGCGCAGCAGGCTTGCGTGGTCTTCGCGCTTGAGCACTTTCATCTGGCCGCCGGCATCGAGCACGGCCACGGTCATCGGCGCGAATTTCAGTTCGCGGGCTTTTTGCAAAGCCTTGTCGGCGATCAGGTTGGCCGACTCAAGCAGGATTGAATTCAAGGCAGGTCCTTTCGATTTGGAGAGGCTGATGTGCTAAGCGCGCCGGTGATGCGCCATTTCTTCCATGACCGCGCATACCGCGGCCGTATCCTCGCCGCCGCGGCCCTGGGCCATGGCGGCCGTGTAGTACGCCGCAGACGCTGCAAGCAGGGGTGTCGGGGCGCCAAGACCGGCGGCAAACTCGGCGATGATCTTCATGTCCTTCTGCCAGATGTCGACCTTCATGGTCGCCGGCTCGTATTCGCCGCGCACCATCATCGGCCCGCGCACCTGGAACATGCGCGAACTGCCGGCGCCGTCGCCGACCACCTGGTAGATCATCTGCGGATCCAGCCCGGCTTTCATGCCGAGCACGAATGCTTCCGCCGTGGAAACGTTGTGGATCGCAACCAGCAGGTTGGCGACGAACTTCATCTTGCTGCCGTTGCCGAATTCGCCCAGATAGTGCTGCGAGCGCGCAAAACCCGCAAACACCGGCGCGCAGCGCGCGCACGCCGCGGCATCGCCGCTGGCGTATACGGACAGATCCTTGGTCACTGCCTGGGCGCCGGTGCCGCTCAAGGGGCAGTCAAGCATGGCAATGCCGGATCCGCACAGGTCGCGGATGCGCAGCTTGTCTTCTATGGGAAAGGTACTGGCCTCGACCAGTACCAGGTCCGATCGGCCCGAGGCCAGTATTCCGTCGGCAGCACTCACGCATCGATCCAGCGCGGCAACGCTGGGCAATACGCTGATGACGACATCCGCCTGTCGAGCGACCTCGCGCGGCGAGAGCGCCGGCGTGCCGCCGGCCTTGGCGAAGGCTTCCATCCGCTGCGGCGAAACATCGAAGCCGCTCACCTTGAAGCCGGCCGCGATCAGGTTCACCGACATGGCCGAACCCATGATTCCCAGGCCCAGCATGCCAACATTATTGTTCGTCATATTGCTCTCCATCGAAAGCGCACCGCGCTACATGATGACGGAAGGAAGCCAGGTGCTCAGCGGCGGATAGGCGATGATAATCAGCAGCGCGAGCCCGAGCATGAAGAGAAAAGGGATGGAACCGACGAATATGTCCTCGATCTTGACCGAGCCGCCCAGCGAGGATTTCATCGCGAACACCACCATGCCGAAAGGCGGCGTCAACAGGCCGATCTCGATGGCGACGATGCTGACCATGCCGAACCAGATCGGATCGTAGCCGAGCTTGACCGCCACCGGAAACATGATCGGAATGGTCAGGAGCAGAATTGAAACCGAGTCGATGATCATCCCTAGCAGCAGGAACACGACGATGAACATGGCGATGATGACTATCGGCGGCACCGGCAGCGCGGCGGCCCATGCGCTCATTTTGGATGCCAGGCCGGAAATCGTGAGCATGCGGCTGTACATCTGCGCCGCGATCAGCAGCAGGAAGATGCTCGCCGTGGTGCGCCCGATTTCGCCCAGCAGGTCGACCAGGCTGGTCCAGCTGAGCTTGCGCTTGACAATCACCAGTACCATGGCCCCGGCGGCGCCGATGCCGCCCGCTTCGGTCGGGGTGAAAAACCCGCCGTAGATTCCGCCCAGCACCAGGCCGATCAACAGGATCACCCCCCAGGGCCTGAACGCCGCGCGCAGCGCCGCGCGCGCATCTAGCCGCGCCATTTTCTCCATTTGCCCGCCCAGCCGCGGGGTGAAAAAAACCATCAGCCAGATGCCCAGGGACAGAATTGCGGTCACCAGCAGGCCGGGGCCGATGCCGGCGGCGAACAGGCGCCCGATCGACTGCTCGGTCAGCACGCCATACACGATCATCAGGATCGACGGCGGGATCAGCATGCCGAGTATCGCGCTGCCGGCGACGATGCCGTAGCTGAACTTGCGGTCATAATTCAGCCGTTCCATTTCCGGGATCGCCAGCTTGGAGAACACCGCCGCCGACGCCACCGACACGCCGGTAATCGCGGCGAACACCGCATTGGCGATGACCGTGGCGATGCCGATGCCGCCGCGGATGCGTCCGAACACGACCTGGGCGGAATTGAACAGGTCGCGCGTCGCGCCGGACAGCGTGGCCAGGATGCCCATCAGCACGAACAGCGGGATGACGGCAAATACATAGTCCATCACCGCGCTGTAGGCCGTCGTGTTCAGCAGGCTGATGGCGACGTGCGGCTTGCCGGTGATGCCCCAGATGCCGAGCACGGAGAGCAGCGCCAGCGCGACGCCGATATGTACGCCCAGCAGAACCAGAACGAAAACAAAGCCGACCGTGATCAATGCGATAGTGGTCGGATCCATCAGAACTCCGCCTCGGCCTGATGCAGGGCCTTGCCTCGTATCAGGTCGGCCAGCATGATCAGAAACTGGATTGCGGTCAGCGCCGCGCCGATCAGCACCAGGGTGCGAACCGGCGCGGTAGGCACGCGGACCGGCTCTTCGCCCTCGAATTCGCCGATGCGCCAGGCTTCGGCGGTCGTGTCCCAGCCGGAGTAGACGATCAAGCCGAACATGATCGCCCCGAGGATGCAGGAGAGGATTTCTATGGTGCGCCGCGCCGCGGGCGGCATGCGATCGACCAATATCGTCGAGCGCAGATGCGCGCCGATCTTGAGCGTATGCGCCATCTGGCACCACACCAGTCCGACCACGGAAATCTTGACGATCTCGGGGACGCCGAACAGCGGCGAGTTGAAAAAGGCGCGGCCGACCACGTCGACGGTGATCAGCAACATGATCAGCAGCACCCAGACGGCTCCGAGGAAGTTGCGCGCCGCCATCAGGCCATGCAGGAGCTTAA
>CAKKSJ010000399.1 GCA_919902965.1 Burkholderiales bacterium | reverse complement strand
TACCGGAGAAGGAAAAATGAAACCCAACCGCTTGAAAGACAAACTGCGCGCCGGGGAGCCGGCATTCGGCGTGTCGGTGATGATCCCGTCGCCGCAGATCGTGGAAATGATCGCCGCCGCGGGCTTCGACTGGGTGCTGCTCGACTGCGAGCACGGCACACTCACACTCGAGAGCGTAGAGCTGATGGCGATGGCGGCGGAGGCCAGCGGTATCACCGCGATCGCCCGCCCGATAACCCGCAGCGCCGAGCACATTCTGCAGGTGCTTGATCGCGGCGTAATGGGCGTGCAGGTGCCGCACGTCAATACCGCCGAGGAGGCGCGCGCAGTGATCGCCGCGGTGAAATACCACCCCAGCGGGCGCCGCGGGCTCGCTGCAGGCACGCGCGCGGCGAACTACGACGCCCACGGCACGCTGGCCGACTACGTCAAGGCCGCCAACGACGCCACGCTGATAGCGGTCCAGCTCGAAGACCAGGCGGCGATCGACAATATCGACGCCCTGCTGCAGGTGGAGGGCATCGACGTCTTTTTCATCGGACCTTCCGACCTGTCGCAATCCATGGGCCATCCGGGCAATCCCAAAGCGCCCGCGGTCGCGCAGGCGATCGACGCCAGTCTGCGCAAAATGGCGGCGGCAGGGCGCACCCCAGGCATGCCGGCCGTCGCCGACAGCGTGCGCGGGGTCCTCGACCAAGGCGTGCGCTACATTTACACCCACCTGCCGCGCCTGCTGGCGGGCAGCGCCAAGGACTATCTGGCCAAGGCGAAGGGCATGGATTAATGCGCGGCGGTCGCGCGCGAGCGCGCAGGACAGGAACCTCGGCAGCCTGAACACCGCACCTGTTTTCGGCGGCAACTCTCTCCAAACCCGAAAACCCATAATGCGCGAGCCCATCGCGCGACGGCTTTCTATCGAAGCGACCGCTAACGCAGCGTCGGCATGCGCACCACCTGCAAGGCCCCGGGAAGCTTGGTGAATGCCGCCGGCAGGAAACCCAGCCATTCCCCGTCCGCCTCGACCGGCACCGCCTGCGGGCTCTGGGCGCGCAGGCTGCGGCAGCGGTATTGCTCGACCTGCGGATGATCGGGGTCTATGCCGTTTCTCAGCATCGGCGCCTGGCGCGCGATCTCGAAGCGCGAGGCATCGCGAATGTGGGCCACATCGAACCAGCCATCGTCGATGCGCGCGCCGGGCAGCGGCCGCATGCCGCTGCCGAAATACTGGCCGATGCCGACGATCAGGTTGCTGCTCGCCACGCAGCGCGGCGTGCCGTCGTCGCAGCTCACCGTTACCTGCGCGCGGCGCAATGTCGCCAGCGCGGCAAGAATCGCCAGCTGATAAGCAAGCCACGGATTCGCGATCCGCTGCGTGCTGCGGGCGTAGCGTACGACGTTGGCGCCAAACCCGGCTTCCGCAATATTGACAAACACGCGCCGTAGTTCCCTGCCGTCCACACCGGTGCATACAAGTTCGCCCGCGTCGGTCGCGAGCGCCGGCTTGCACAGCGCGAACGCCACCGCGTCATCGATCGCAGGCGGCACGCCGAGGCTGCGCGCGTAGTCGTTGCCGGTGCCGGCCGGTATCACCGCCAGTTCGACCGCCGTGCCGATAATGGCGTTGGCCGCTTCGTGCACGGTGCCGTCTCCGCCGGCAATCACAATGCGCGTCGCGCCGGCGGCAATGGCCTTGCGCACCAGCGGCAGCGTTTCTCCCGCCATGCTGGTGCGCACACAGCGCGTTCCGTGCGCAGCCGCGACGAGCAGGCGTTCGATGCGCGCCGCGCGCGAGGGCGGCACCGCAGCGCCGTTGGTCACCAGCGCGATTCTCATGCGCCGCGCAAGGCCCTGAGCTTTTCCGCGACGGCCACCGCGTAGGAGTCGGTCATGCCGGAGATGAAGTCGGTGATCGCGAGCACACGCGCATAAAGATCGCTCGCCGGCCTGCCCTCGGCGCAGAGGAACTGCCCCGGGAGAATATCCAGCACCGCGCGCACCGCCGCCGCGCGCGAACCGGTGACCGCCGCATCGGCAGCGCCGATGAATGCTTCCAGCAGTTCGCCCAGAATCGCCGCGCCCGGGCTTTGCAGGTTCAACACCACGGCCGAGTGGTAGACGCGGTCGCGCGCGAGCGCGCGAAACGCTTCGAGCGCCTCGGCGTGCGGAATCAGCGCGATCAGCTCTAGGTCGAAGCGGCCTTCGAGCATCGCCTGTTCACGCGCGACAAATGCAGCGGCGGCCTCGGCCACCAGTGCGTCTATGGTCCTGGCGCGCAGGTATTCCACGCGCTTCTCGTCGGTCGAAATCGCGCCCGCTTTCTGCCACGCCGCCGGCTCGGAGACAATGCCGCGATAAAGCGGTTCGACCTCGGCGTAACTTAGCTCGCCAGCGCGGAAAGCATCCTCCACGTCGATCACGCAATAGCAGATGTCGTCAGCCGCTTCCACCAGGAAGGCTAGCGGATGGCGGCACCAGCAGTCGGCGCCGGCCGCGCACCGCAGCAACCCGGTCGTCTGCGCGACCGCCGCGAAGCGCTCGCGATCGGCGTAAAAGAAGTTGTGCTTCTTTCCGGAAATGCCCGCATCCGCGGCAGCCGCCAGCAGGGCGGCGCGCGGATATTTCGCCACCGCGGCAAGCGTGGCACAGGTGAGCTGCATCCCGCCGGCGTTGTCGGGCATTCCCAGACGCGCGAGGATCCTGAAGGTCTGCGCGTTGCCCTCGAAGCGCGCGAAATCGGCGCGCTGCTCCGGCGTGAGGCGCGCGAGCACCGCCGCGCCCAGCGCGGAGCTGTTGAACCAGGACTGGATCGCCGCCTCCCCCGCGTGCCCGAAGGGCGGGTTGCCAATATCGTGCGCGAGGCAGGCCGCGGCGACGATGGCGCCGAAATCCGCAGGCGTGTAGCCGCTGCCGGACATAGCCGCGTGCTGGCGCAGCACGTGATCGCCTGCGAGCACGCCGAGCGAGCGCCCGACCGAAGCCACCTCCAGGCTGTGCGTCAGACGCGTGCGCACATAGTCGTTCTTCGCCAGCGGGAACACCTGCGTCTTGTCCTGCAGGCGCCGGAACGCCGATGAAAACACGATGCGATCGAAATCGCGCTGGAATTCTGAACGCTGACCAACGCCCGCCACGGGCGGGCCGCCCAGGCGATGGTGGGAAAGCAGGGCCGGCCAGCGCATGTGGTCGCTCGACATGGGGAACATCTTACGGGCAAATGGATCGGGATGACACGGCCGGACTGCGCAGCGCCTGCCGCCGCCGCAGAAAAAAAAGACGCGCCGGCGTACGTCGTGCCGCAGGATCTGTTGACCGACCCGAAGTTGTTTCGCGCCAGCTGCTGAACAAGCACGCCCGGCCTTCCGGCTAATAGTGCGCAAATGCGAACTAGTTCCTTGTAGCCATGGCATTGGGCCGGCTAAACTGCAATCGAATTGTGCAGTCCCCTGTCTCCTCCCTTCACCCGCTACGGCGGGTTTCTTTTTTGGGGGATCGCCGCCGAGTAGGCCTCAGGCCGATCATCGTAGATGATCGAAAGCCGCTATTTGCGCGACGCCCGCCACTCCCAGGGCGGTACCGGCTGGGGATCACGCCACAGGCGCAACTTCTGCTCCCGCGCCTGTTTCTCGGCCAGTTCGTAGAGTTCGCGGTCGTCCGGAGCCTGCTCACCGGCGGAAGTGCGATCCCACCAGGCCAGACCGGCGCGTATCTGCTCCAGTCCGGCGTCGTGGCCATCCACGAACACCTTGGCTGCCAGCATTCCGCGGCGGTCTTTCTTGAGCTCTTCAATAATTGCCTCGCGCCCGTAGATCCATTTGGCGAGATTTTCTTTCGAGCGAAAACCGAAAGCCTGCCCCCGCTCCGGCGCGTCGATTCCGGCCAGCCTGATTTTGTGCCGCTGTTGATTGGCGTCGAGGACCGTGATGCTGTCGCCATCGGCCACGTCGATCACCTTGCCCGCGAATTCCGCATAGGCCGGAAAAGAAAAAGCCACCGCCAGGGTGGCTGCGACAATAGCGCGCGCGCGTTTCACAACTGCTGCCCCTGGCCCTGCCTTTTTCGCGCCAAGAAACGGCTAGGTGGGCGCCTTTTTTGCCGCGTCTGCGACCGTCTTCACTGCTTGTCCCCGGAGTTTCTTCGCGCGTTTGGCCATCCCGGCGAGTAGCTTTCTGGTTCTTTGCTTTGCGCGCCTGTTTTTCAGCATCTGAGCGTGACCCATGGCAGCCTCCGATTGATACGCTATTGAACTGCGACCTAGTTTGAGCCTTTTTCCCGTCCTTGGCCATCGACACCTGCACAGTGTCTCAGGCGACGCGGTCGCGCGGCTCCTTGCCGGCGAACACTGCATCCAGGTTGTCGAGCGCGCGGAAACCCATGGCATCCCGCGTTTCCCTGGTGGCGCTGCCGATGTGCGGCATCAGGAACACGTTGGGCAAAGCCCGGTATTCAGGGTGTATGTCCGGCTCGTTGTTGTACACGTCCAGTCCGGCGGCCGTAAGCTTGCCCGATTTGAGCGCCGCGATCAGGGCGTCATCGTCGATGACCACGCCGCGGCTGGCATTCACCACGATCGCGCCGTCCGGCAGGAGCGCGATGAGTTTCGCGTTGAGCAGCTTGATGGTTTGCGGCGAGGCCACGCAGTGCAGCGCGAGAAAATCGCAGTGCGGCATCAGCTCCGCCGGCGTCGCATGAAAAATGGCGCCTTGCTCGAGTTCCGCCGGCGCCCGCTGGATGTCGTTATAGTGGATTTCCATGTCGAAGCCGCGCGCGCGTTTCGCCACGACGCGTCCGACCCGGCCGTAGCCGAGTATGCCCAGGCGCTTGCCCGTTAGCTGGGTGCCCACCATGAAGCTCGGGCTCCAGTCCTTCCACTCGCGTGTGCGCACCAGGCGTTCGCCCTCGCTGGCACGGCGCGCCGCGCCCAGCATCAGCATCAGGGTCAGTTCTGCCGTGGCGTCGGACAGCACCTCGGGCGTGTTGGTCACGATCAGCCCGCGCGCCCTGGCGGCCTGGGTATCCACGTGGTCGTAGCCGACCGAAAAATTCGCGATCACGCGCACGCGCTTGGGCAGGCGCGCAATCACGTCGGCACCGAACTTCTCCGTATGGCAGGGCATGATCGCGTCAGCCTGTTTGGCGCGCTCGATGATCTCGTCCGGCGAATACAGCGCATCGTCGGGATTGAGGATCGGGGTGTAGTCCCGGCGCAGACGCTCCTCTACGCGCTCGGGCAGCTTGCGGGTGACAAGGACGACGGGCTTCATGATTCACTCCTCCAAAGATGTGCGGGCGCCGGGCTAGCGCGTGCGGGCGGCTTTCACGAATTCCAGCGATGTCTGAAATAAAGCGAGATCCTGCTCGTACTCGGCCGCATCGGCGCGGTTGATCTGCACCCACTCCCTGGAACTGGCGAGTCCGCCGGGCTGAAACGGCGCGATGTTGTCGCGCGAGAACTGCAGTTCCGTCGCGGTGGCGACGGGCAGGCGCAAGCCCACGCCCGCGCCGCTGATGCAGGCGAACATTTTGTCGCTGACGAAGTAGGCGTCGAGCCCGTTGATTTTTCTGGCGCTCGCGCCCGGGAGCTTGAGCAGCAGCGCGTCGATCTGCGCCTTGCGCATGGATGCGGGGGTGTCGGAAATCATGTTGACTGCTCCTGTAGCGTGGGAACCAGCGCCACGCCCGCCCTGCGCATCGACCATAGCGCGAACGCGCGCTTCCAGCCTGCGTTGGTTCCGATCGCATCGACCGGAACGGTAACTGCGTAGCCGCGGCGGCGCGCGTCGAGCGCGGTGGCGCGCACACAGCCCTCGGCAAACACGCCGAAAATGTAAATGCGCACCACCGCCGCCGCTTTCAGCAGCGCGTCCAGCTCCGGATTGGAAAACGCGCTCGGTGCCACCTTGGCAATGATCTTCGCTACACCGTCCGGGCGAATTCTCGGGTCGAGTTCGGCGCCGGCCGTCCCGGCAAGGGCGGCGTAATGCCTGAAAAAATTGGCGACGCGCGCGGAACGCGGAAACCGGTTCACGACGACTACGCGCATAGCCGAATCCAGCAGGGCGCCGCCGAAGACTTTGTTGGCGGTTGCAACGATGCGCTCGGCATCGGACGCAGCGACCGGCATCTTCGCTCCCTCCGGAGCGAGAAAATCAATCTGCAGGTCCATGAGCAGCACAGCGGAGCCGGGCATGATCGCGGGATAAGTCAGTGTGTTTCGCCAAGCCGGTATTCAAGCCAGCGCCGGGTAATCGGTATACATCCCGCCGGCGACCGCGACTGCAGAGGGTGCCATCACCAGGCGGTTCTGCAGTGCGAGCGGTCCAAGCGTAGTTTTTGAAAACAACAGCGACATGATGTTTTGTTCCTGAGAAACAATCGGGTTAGCCAGCAGGCAAGAGACTTGCGGAGACGCGCACTCTTGGGGCGCTTGCCCGTCAGTTGCGGGCGGCGCCGGCATCCGGACAGGATGGCAGCGCTCACTCGGCGGACAATATACCTGAATTGTCCTCGCAGCGGCGGCTGTATGTGCAGGCACGGACGCGCTGACGCCGGCTCGACAAAGCGTCGAATTGCCGTCAAGCTTGTACCCAATTGGGTCCGAGGCGCGCGTCCGTCGCCACCGGCGTCAAACCCGCATGAATCATCGCGGCAGCGGGATCGCTTGCAGACTTGGCTTTAACTAGATCGCCGAACTATCCAAAGGGGATGGTTTTTTGCGGCGCAGAAAAATCTCTTCTGTGGAATCGTTCATACGCGCGTCATGCCGCCGCGCAATCCTTTGCGCATTTCAGGCACGAAACCTGCAATGGAAAGTCGCGAAGTCGGCAATTTCGCAGAACGGGCGGAGACCATGAACCCGCTCTTGTCGCCCAGATCCGCGATCGGTTGTTCCGGCATTTAGAAAGGAGAACGCCAATGACACGCAGACTGTATCTCGCCTGGCGCCTGTACATGGGACTGAATTATTCCTGGCGTCTCGCCTGGCACAAAGCCGCGTACCAGCAGGCTTTGTAATACGTTGCGGGGTCCGCAATCAGCGGACCGGGACTGCTGTACGCCCCTGCTTCAGCGTTTCCCGGTCATCATGTCGTAGCGCACTTTCCCGCGCGCCTTCACCGGATCGCCGCCGCCGAGGACGAGGCGTCCGCGAACAAGGCGCGCACTGACCGGGTTGCGCCCGATGCCATGGTTCAATTCCTGAGTTGATGCGCGGTCCAAGCCTTCGTTACGATATGAGGGATATCCCCTGCAGGGACTTGCTTCGCGGCCCTTCCCCAACGGCGGCTTCGTACCCGATCCGTCGTGATCCGAGGACGCGCAATTGCAGCGCGCATTCGGCCCCGGTCCCGTTTTCCCGGGGCGCGCGTTGCGCGTATCATCGTTCACATGAGTCCAGGGTTTTTTTGCGCAGGCGGCTTGCCACTCCCCCGCCCCGGTGAGTTCCTTGGCGAGATATTGGTAGCCGCATGAGCACCCGCCGCAAGCCGCGCATCGGACTCGCCCTGGGCAGCGGCTCGGCGCGCGGCTGGGCGCATGTGGGCGTGATCCGCGCGCTGGAGCGCGCCAACATCCGCCCGGACCTGGTATGCGGCACCTCCATCGGCGCCCTGGTGGGCGCAGCCTATGTTGCAGGCGAGCTCGAGGATTTCGAGCAATGGCTGCGCGGCCTGGACATCAAGAAGGTGCTCGCGCTCCTGGATGTGCGCATGAGCGGCGGCATGATCAAGGGCGAACGCCTGATGAAGTTCCTGCGCCAGCATTTCATCGACCGACCGATAGAAGCGCTGCCCATGCCTTTCGGCGCGGTGGCCACCGCGCTGGACAGCGGAGCCGAGGTGTGGCTGCGCGAAGGCTCGACCATCGCGGCGGTGCGCGCCTCGATTGCCCTGCCCGCACTGTTCAGGCCGGTGGTGCACGAAGGGCGCCTGCTGGTGGACGGCGCCCTGGTCAACCCGGTGCCGGTGTCGCTCGCGCGTGCGATGGGCGCCGAAATCGTGATCGCGGTCGACCTCAGCTCCGACGTGCTCGGCCGGCGCCTGCGCGCCGAAGCCGAAGCCGACGCACCCGCGGCCGAGCTCAGCGAATGGCGGCGCAAACTGCAGGAACGACTGAGCACGCTCATGCCGGCGCGAGCGGACGATGACGAGCCCAGGCTCCCGTCAATACTCGAAGTCGTCACCACCGGCCTCAGCATCATGCAGGTGCGCGTCACCCGCAGCCGCATGGCGGGCGATCCGCCCGATGCGATCGTGTCGCCGCGCCTCGCCCATCTCGGCCTGCTCGACTTTCACCGCGCCAAAGAAGCCATCGAAGCGGGCGAGCTCGCCGTACAAGCCGCGCTGCCGAGCCTGAACGCGCTGTTCAGACGCGCGCGCTAAGCGCGCACGGAAAAGCAGGGCACCGGCAACAATCTCGAACATTCACATCTACGCTATTAACAGCCTGGCTGCCTCTCCGAGAAGCAGCCGTGCTAATATTGGCAAGTCGACGAGGAGACAGGAAGCATGCCCGCCAAATCCCCCAGCGCCCCGCTGCGCGCGCAACTGCGTGTGCGCATCCTCAGCCGCATCGCCGAACTCAAGCTCAAAGACATCGAGGCAGCAGCCGAACTCGGCTTCTCACCCGGACAGATGAGCCGGCTGCGCCAGGGCGTGGACATTTTCACGCTCGACCGACTGATCGACGCCGCCGCGCACATCGGCATCAGCGTGCGCATGAGCGCGACGCGTCCCTACGGCCAGGGCTGAGCCGCATGGCGAAAGCGGCGAACCTGGGCGCGCAAATCGAAGTCAGCAATGTCATGTTCCTCGCCGGCCGCGGCGCGGTGAACGTGGGACATGTGCACGCGGGTGCGGCGCGCGTCGCGCAGCTGAGCGCGCCCCCCGCGCTCGGCGCAGGAGCGCAGCGACTCGCGGTGAGCGTGGGCCAGCGCCTGTCGTCGATGGACGCGCACGACGCGGCATCGCCTACGGCAGCGGCAGCAGCGCGCAGGCGATCGCGTTCATGTTCGGCCCGATGGGTGCGGCGATGTTCGCGACGGTGTCGCTCAAGGCGGGCTTCGTCACCGCCGGCGGCGTGATGCCGGCGCAGGCGGGGCTGGTGGCGTTCGCGGTCAGGGAGCCGGCGGGTGAGAAATAAGCCGGATAGCCGCGCTGTTCAGTAGAACGGCGCGGTGATGCCTTCGGCGGCGAAGGCGCGCTGCGTCGCCGGGCGCGCCATGACCGCTTCGAGCAGGCGCGCCAGATGCGGGCGCGCGCGCGCCGGATGCTGCATGGCGCGCGTCCAGCGGCACAGCATCAGCAGATAGGCATCGACGGCGCGATACGCCGCGCCGAGCAGAAACGGACCGCCGCCGGCCGAGAGCGCCGCCTCGATCAGGTCGAGCATGCCGCCGGTGCGGATCTCGGCATGCGCCTTGACCTGCGCCGCCGCGGCGGCATCGTCGGCCAGGCGCTCCGGATAGAAATAAAGCAGCAGTTCGGCCTGCACCGTATTGGTGAGATAGACCAGCCACTTGTAGAACTGCGCCCGCTCGTTGCTGCCGAGCGCAGGCGCCAGCCCCGCCGCGGCATGGCGGTCGGCCAGGTGCAGGCAGATCGCCGCCGACTCGTACAGCACCAGCTCGCCGTCGACCAGCACCGGGATGCGCCCGGCCGGGTTGAGCTCGAGGTAGGCGGGACTCTTTTGTTCGTTCTTGTTGCGATCGACCAGCACCAGCGCGTAGTCCGCGCCGATTTCCTCGAGCAGGATATGCGGCGCGAGATTGGCATTACCGGGGTAATAGTAGAGCTGGTACATGGCTGATCCTGAAGAATGGGATGGCGGAGCGCCGCAAACGCGGATTATGCGGTGAATTGCGGCTGGCCGCGCAAACGCCGCCGCCGGCGAAAAACGTCGGCGAACTGATCGACCACATCCGCGCCAACCCGGGCAAGCTCAACTACGCCGGCGATCCCGTTCGGGCTCATGGAGGAAGAGTTTGACCAATGTTCTCAAATATGAGAACATTGGCGGATGCCTTACTCCATCGAATACTTTCATCCGAAAGTGCTCGCTGAGATCGAGTCTTGGCCTGCGGATATCCTTGCCGACTACGCACGCATCGTCGAACTTCTCATGGAGCACGGCCCGAACCTGCGGCTTCCGCATTCGCGGGCATTTGGAAAATGCCTGTTCGAGCTCAGACCCAGAGGCAAGACAGGCATTGGGCGAGCATTTTATTGCTTTCTCATTGGTCGGCGCGCAGTGATTCTGCACGCTTTTGTAAAGAAATCGCAGCAGACGCCGGATCAGGAACTGAAGCTGGCTCGCAAACGCATGAAAGAGGTGCTCCATGGCTGAAATCAAGTACCAACCCGTTCCCCACGATCACGACGCTTTTCTGAAGAAAACCCAGAAGCGCCGCGGCTTTCAGGCCGCGTATCAAGCTCTCGCGGTCGAGTACGCCGTTGCGAACGAAATGCTCGCCGCGCGCAGCCGCGCCGGCCTTACGCAGGAAGCGGTCGCTTCGCTCATGGGCACCACAAAGAGCACGGTTTCGCGCCTCGAATCGGCCGGCAAGCATGCACCATCCCTCACCTCGCTGAAGAAATATGCCGAGGCCGTAGGCTGCGATATCGAAATCAAGTTCGTCCCGCAGCGGCAGGCCAGGTAAATCCAACGACTGTACAGGGCCAGTGGCCGCAGGCCCGGGCCAAAGCTGTCATGCTGACCGTCCGGCCTTCCAAACCGCGGGACAGCTGAAAGGCGATGAAGGCTGGAAGAGATCCTCGTTTATCGCCGCCACGTCGACGCGCCGGCGCAGCGCCTGGAGGTGAGCGTGGGCTAAGGCCTGTCGTCGATGGACGCGCGCGGTCAGGCCGGGGCGCGAAGCGCCCGGGCATTTCGATGCAGTCGCGAACCCCGGCATCGCGCTGCGCATGCGCGCGACGCTGCAGTCACGGCTCTGCTACAGGAACAGGATGACGCACAAAACCGCGGACCCGGCGCAGGCCGTCCACAACAGGGCCATCGTCGCCATTGCCACCGCCACCGGCAGCACATCGCTGCTGGTGAGCGTGTGGTTTCCGTTCCTGCCGCTCTACCTGCTGCAGGTCGGCGCCAAGGACGAACCCGCGGCCTTGTTCTGGGTGGCGGTGGGGATGAGCGCGCTGGGCGCGGGCAGGCTGATCGGCGGGCCGCTGTGGGGGTTGCTCTCGGACCGGCTCGGACGCAAGAAAATGTTCGTGCGCGCGGTGTATTCGGCCGCGCTGACTTCGCTGCTCCTCAGCATGATCAGCGCGCCCTGGCAGATCGCGATCGCGCTGGGGGTGCAGGGTCTGCTCTCCGGTTTCATTCCCGCGGCGGTCGCGCTGATGAGCGTCAGCGTGCCGGACGCCAAGGTCAGGGACGCGTTGAATGCGGTCTCCGGCGCCCAGTACCTGGGCAACGCGGTCGGGCCGGCGCTCGGCGCGGCCATGGCGATCGCCTTCGGCTATCGCGGCGCGATCTTCTGCTCCGGGTTGCTGGTGGCCGTGGTGGCGACGGCGGTCATTTTTCTGGTGCCCGCCGACATCATCCGCAAGAGCGAGCGCGACCCGGGCGGCGCGGCCATCGCCCTGCCGCCGTTCAGGCCGACGCTGCAATTCGCGCTGGCGATCCTGCTCTACTTCGCGCTGTTCGCCATGGGCACGTTCAGGGCCATCGCCACGCCAATCGCATTGAAGGATATCGCCGGCGACCACGTCACCGCGGCCACCGGCCTCGCGTTCGCACTGGGCGGCATCGCCAGCGCACTGGGCGTATGGATGCTGTCGACGCGGTTATTCCGCAAACTGCGCCTGCGCAACATCCTCGCCGTCACCTGCGTGCTCACCGCGCTCGGGCACCTGCTGCTCGCGCTGAGCGATAGCGTCTGGCTGTATGTGCTTGCGTTTACGCTAGCCGCGTTCCTCAACGCTTCGATGATGCCGGCGACCAACACCATGATCGCGCTCAACGTCAGCCGCGAACGGCGCGGCACCGCGTTCGGCATCGGCAGCGCCGCGCAGGCGGTCGCGTTCATGGTCGGCCCGATGGCGGCGGCGATGTTTGCGACGGTTTCGCTCAAGGCGGGGTTTGTCGCTGTCAGCGTGGTGCTGGTCGGGCTGGCGGTGCTGGTTGCGGTTGCGGTGCGGGAGCCATCCATGGACAAATAGGCAAGATCCGGAGGCTGCCTCCTCGATCGCTTCGGGGTCAGATCTCGAAATCAAGAGCAACCCAAGGTCGGAGCTGTCTCGCCTAGTCCCTACACCCCGGTCACGTAGAGTTTCATTTTGCACCTAGGATAATTTACACATCCCCAGAATCCCTTTCCGCCAAGCTTGGGCTTGCGCGGGATCATTTTCACGCCGCAGGAAGCGCATGTCGGCGTGGTGTAGTCCCCGGCTGTGGCAAGTCGCAACAGGCTAGCTTGCTGCTCTTCTGTCAGCTTGAGAATTGCCTGGAGCATTTTATCTCCATCCATCAGGTCTATCTGATTTGCCTTCGCGAATGCAATCGCGTCGTCCGAGTAGATACTAGTCGTGATAAAGATGCCTTCCGCTACGCCCTCAGAAGTCATCACGCCACGCAATTCTCGGATGACCTTCACGCCGACCTTCATGGTCCATGCTTTGCATTGCACGATTGCTACGGGCTGATCCGAAGGCGGTCGGTAGATATGAATGTCAATACCGCCGTCGGCACCGCATACCGTGGACTTGGTCACGAAGCCCAATCGCTCGAATAGTCCGGCGCACACTTCCTCAAACCGCTTCCATTCGAGGTCGGCAAGCAGTTCAGCACTCCATCGAGTGGCGTCGACCTTTCGTCCTGGCTTAGCGTCCGACGAGACGGATTTCCATACCGGATAAATATTGTCCTGGGACTTATCGGGGCGTGGATCGGCGCCCGGACCTTTGCTTCGCACATTGTCGTCGCGCTGGAGGTACTTATCGAAGGAGTCAGTAGGGCGCGCGGGAAGACTGCGTCGTTTCGGTTGAAGAAATGCCGATATCGCTGCGCCAATCAGGAAAGCGACGGGAAGCAAATATTGCGCAAACATCCCAAATGTCTTAGCGGCGCTTTGGATATAAGTGTTTCCAAGGCTCTGAAAACCTATCGGCGCGGCGATCTCCATGCCAGCCAGCGCGTGCATGCCGACAAACGAAAGGAGCGCGAGCAGGACGCCAATCCACCACGGCAGCTTTGCCGCAATGCCTATCAGATCCTCAAAAGTGCTTTGTCTTTTTGCCATTTAATTCAGGACAGGGATCCCGATATCCGCAAGGTACTTGAACGTAGAGTCGTAGTACCCGGGTGTTCGCGTCGGGTCTGATCTATTCCCAGTCGGCACGAAGATGACCATGCCTTGGCGCGCGCGTGTTAACAGAACGCGGTATGCGTTGCGCAAGTATTGTCGACGGTCTGGTTTATGCACGTTGGTCCACTTGCTCCCGACAAAGGAGTGGTAGCTCCAATCCGATTGTCCGAAACGAAGGTCCGCATCCCAGGTCATACAGACCCAGTCTAGTTCCAGACCTTGCACTTGAAACTCGGTGGCTGCGTCTTCCATATAGAAGCTCGATCTAGTGTCGTTAGTATCGTTAAGAAACCAATGAATAGGGTTGACTTCGACGCGGACATCGATGGCATGAGGCTTCAGGCGCTGAGCGCCGGATGACGCCACCAAGCCGAAGCGCTCTGACCCACGCGCATGTGCGCGTATCCATTGCTTAGCCTTGTCTAAATCGCGTGTCAACGCAATCGGGTAGCGCGGGGACATCGCTGCGAAAAATTCACGGGCTTTTTCATTCTCACAATCCAAAACTGCTTTCACAAAAGAGGAAACGTTCTCAGCGCGGAACGAACGCATGGAGACGGCAAGGTGGAGGCTGTGGTCTTGCACCACATTAGCCCGTCCGGAGAGGTCATCGAGCGCATGGCCAGCGGCGTATTCACTGTCGGTAAGATCGGGGGAAACGTATACATACCACCATGGGAACCCTGTTGTAATGGCATCCAGCCAGGCAGAGATTCCTGCTTCGCCCCGATTGATTTCCTGGCCACCTCCCACCAGACAGATCACTACAGCCCAGTCATCGTGTCGGTCGAGGTAAGAGATTAGAAATTCGGGCTCAGATTGGTTAAAGCCCGCGCGCTTCTTCTTCCTGAGCATGAAGCTTGCGGTCATCTCGCGGTTCCATGCCCGCTGTGCTTCGTCAAAAATAACCACGTGATCGCTGGGCGCGGCGTTGTCACTTAGCCCAGCATCGCGGAAGTGATGCACATTCTGAATAAATGCTTTGATCTTCTGCTTCACTTCTCCCTTCCGCGTCTTATCAAGCCTTGCACGAAGACGAGCGACCTCATCGCGCGTAAGCGCTTCCCGAAGCACCTCAACTAATGGGCCGTTGCCCGACAAAAACACGGCATGCGTCGGTTGGGTTTGATCTCGCTTTTTGGTGGCAACGTTTAGGCCCACCAGAGTTTTACCCGCACCGGGAACTCCTGTGACGAAGACAATTATCTTGTGCTTTTTTCGTCGTGCTTCCTCAACGAGTTCTTCGATACGTTGCGAGGTGACCTTAAGATTGCGCGCTCCGGCATCGTGGCGGGCAATCGCATCAACGGAATGTTGCGCGTAAAGGGTCTGCGCAGCCTCAATAATGGTTGGGGTGGGTTGATAAGGCGAGGCGCCCCATTTCTTTGCGTCGAGTCTATCGCCAACAGTGCGCTCAAGTCCTGCATGGATCAGGTACCGCAGTCCTTCCGAATTGCATCGAATTGGTGGAAATACGTCGTCGTCGTACGGTGCAGACAATTCTGTTTCTGACTCACGTCCATGCGTTGCGACTAATATGGGGATGATTGGTGCGTGATGGCTCGCTTTGTGGAAGTTTTTCAAATCCAGCGCGTAGTCCCACACCTGATTTATATCGTCGCGCTTGAAGTGTTTTTCGCCGACCTTGAACTCTATCGCGAATATTGTGGGGCCTGAGATTAGCACCGCATCAATGCGACTTCCGATGCGAGGGACGTTGAATTCAAGGAAGATCGTTCCTTCAACACCCGCAAGCACATCTTTTAGCACTTCAATTTCCGTTAGCCACGCATCACGCTGCTCGGGGTCCACGGCAAAGGCGTAATTTGCGACGATGCGTCCAAGAACCGCATCTGACGTTGTGCCAATGAACGTCGCTATTTCGGCATCGTAGTACGCGTTCGAAGCACGAGAGGCGGACATGGTGCCAATATACCGGATCGGCAATAAGGTATCTGATAGATCTGCTGTGACGCGCCGATGTCACAAGGACGATGATTGCCAGCGAACTCTACCTAGGCTGGGAGCGGTTTGTCTGCGTGCGTTCTCCGCTGTGTGCTGGAGACTATAGAATGCCGCATGACCGCCCCCTGCCTTTTCTGCACCCTCGGCGCCGAGCGCATCGTTCAAGCGAACGAGCTCGCCGTAGTCATCCGGGACAGTTTCCCCGTTTCGCCCGGGCATACGCTCGTCATCCCGAAGCGCCACGTTGGTTCATTTTTCGATGTCACCGGCGACGAGCGCGAGGCGATGCTGGCGCTGCTCGATAGCGCGAAGTTCGCTCTGGACGCGGCGTTTCATCCGGACGGCTACAACGTCGGCATCAACGACGGCCAAGCCGCAGGACAGACGGTGCCGCACGTGCATCTGCACCTGATACCGCGCTACACCGAGGATAGTGAAGATCCGCGGGGCGGCGTGCGCTGGATATTTCCGCAGAAAGCGAAGTACT
>CAKKSJ010000398.1 GCA_919902965.1 Burkholderiales bacterium | reverse complement strand
GGCATGGCGCGCTGGGTTCATGGCGACGAACCCCAGGTGCTGCAGTAAACCGGGATAGACCTGGCGCATGGCGCCCGGGTATTTCGCCGGCACGCGCTGGATGACATTGCCCTTGAACCAGGACAGGGGCTTGCGCGTGGCAAGGTTGTTGACCGATGTAGGGCTGCGCCGGGCGTCGATCGGGCCGCCCATCATGATCATGCTGCGCGGCTGGACCGGCGCATCGGCTTCGGCCATGAGCGCGATTGCGGCCAGCACCGGCACGGTCGGCTGGCACACCGAGATAACGTGCACCTCTGGACCGAGAAAACTGATGAATTCGCGCACATAGTCGACATAGTCGTCCAGATGGAACGGCCCGTGGTTCAGCGACACCATGCGCGCGTCCACCCAATCGGTGATATAGACGTCGTGATCGCGCAATAGCGTGCGCAGCGTGTCGCGCAGCAGCGTCGCGTGGTGGCCGGAGAGCGGCGCCACCAGCAGGATCTTGGGAGCGGCGCGCCCCTTGCGCGGAGCGCGGCGCAAAGCGGGATCGCGCTCAAAATGCAGCAAGCGGCAGAAAGGCTTGTCCAGCGCGACCGTTTCGCTGACCGCGACCGGCTTGCCGTCGACGCGGACTTCGCTGATATCGAACCGGGGTTTCTGGTAACGCTGGGTGACGCGGACGAAGAGTTCGCTGCCGGCGGCGATCTTGCGGCTGAGCGGAGAATAGGAGAGCGGGCTGAACGGGTGGCTGAACAGGCTGGCGTTCATGCTGGCCCACATCTGCCAGGGCGCCAAGGCCGCGTGACTCATTTCGTGCAGGGTATAAAGCAAATTATGCACTCCGTTGCAAACGCGTTAGGGGTTTATACCAAACTTCCCGGACCAGCGCACCCCCTGAAACCGAATTCACGCCGGTTTCGCCATCGGGAATAAGCTGCACTTATGCTAGCCTGTCGCCCATTGCGATCCTCACGGTGAAATATTGAGATCATGAAAATCGCGTTGCGTACCATCTCCGCGCTGATCCTGGTGCTGCTGCTTGCCTTGACAGCGGGCTATATCTGGCTGCGCCAGTCACTACCGTTACACGACGGCAGCCTCGCGCTCTCCGGCCTCAAGGCGGCGGTGGAAATCGTGCGCGACCGCCACGGCGTACCTCACATCTACGCCGGCAGCGCAAGCGATGCTTACTTCGCTCTCGGTTTCGTCCATGCGCAAGACCGCCTGTGGCAGATGGAAATGAACCGGCGCATCGGCAGCGGACGCCTGTCCGAGGCGCTGGGTGCGGCGAGCCTGGATACCGACAAGTTCCTGCGTACCCTGGGCGTACGCCGCGTCGCGGAGGCTACGCTGAAGGCATTGAACGCAGAGACGCGCAGTCAGCTCGATGCCTACGCGGCCGGGGTCAATGCATTTCTCGCGCAGCGCTCCGGCCCCTTGCCGCCGGAATTTCTGCTCACCGGGGTCAAGCCCGAACCCTGGCAGAGCGCAGACTCCGTCGCCTGGATCAAAATGATGGCCTGGGACCTGGGCGCGAACTGGCGCACGGAATTGCTGCGCCTGCGCCTGGCGAAAAATCTTTCCACTGCACAAATCGGCGAATTCCTG
>CAKKSJ010000397.1 GCA_919902965.1 Burkholderiales bacterium | reverse complement strand
AAATGCCGGTTAAGAAAACCGCGCCTGCGCTGTCCGAAACCTGGGACGAGATCGTTGTGCGCGTGCTCAAGGCAAACAAAGTCGGGCTGATTACCTATGTGCCGGACAGGGTGCTGGCGCCGCTGATCAAGCGCGTGCACGCCGACGATTTTTTCACAGTGCTGGCGCCGGCGCGCGAGGAAGAGGCGGTGGGTATTGTCAGTGGCGCATACATGGCCGGACGGCGCGGCATCGTGCTGATGCAGACCAGCGGCTTTGCAACCCTGGCGAACGTGCTTGCGTCTTTGGCGGTGCCCTACCAGATTCCGGTGTTGATGATGATTTCCGAGCGCGGCACGCTGGGTGAATTCCAGCTCGGGCAGGCCATCGTCTGCCGCACCATGCGGCCGGTGCTCGTGTCCCTGGGCATCGAGCACTTTGCGATTACCCGCCTCGAGGAGGTGGAGTTCCTGGTCGACAGCATGATCAAGCAGGCGTTCATGACCCAGGCGCCGGCGGCAATGATCCTGTCTCCGCTTCTGACGCAACACACAGCAAAGAAATGAGGACTGCCATGCCTGCAAATACAATCAGATCGGCCGGCCGCGACACGGCGAAACGCATGAACCGCTCGGATCTGTGCCGGCGCCTGGTGGCCAAACTCAATCAGGAAGAGGCGGTCGTCGGCGGGATCGGCAATAGCCACTTCGACCTGTGGGCCAGCGGCCAGCGGCCGCAGAATTTTTACATGCTGGGCAGCATGGGTCTGGCCGTGCCGATCGCGTTCGGCGTCGCGCTGGCTCAGCCGCAACGGCAGGTGTTCGCGCTGGAGGGCGACGGTTCGCTGCTGATGCAGCTCGGTGCGCTGGGCAGCGTCGCGAAGTCCGCCCCGAAGAATCTGGCGATTATCGTATTCGACAACGGCGTCTATCAGATCACCGGTGCGCAGCCGACGCTGACTTCGTACGGCACTGACCTGGTCGCGATAGCAAAGGGCGCCGGCCTGAAGCAGAGCGTTTGGGCGGAGGACGAGGCGCATTATGAAGAACTGGTCGATATCGCGCTGAAGGGAGCGGGTCCCTGGTTCATCGCCGCGCGCACCGATGAGCAGCCGCCGGCCGGCGTCACCGAGCGTGATGCGGCCAAGATCCGCACCCGTTTCATGCAGGGCCTGGGCGCAGTCAGGGCGTGACGGCGGGATTTTCCGGCTGGCTACGCGATCCTTGCGCCCGCTCTCGGTAGCGTTCTGCTTTCGCTCGTTCGCTTTGCAAATCCCGCGGCGGCAGCTTGCTCATGGCGCGCTCGCTGATCGCGGTGATGGAGAGCGAGGGATTCACGCCCGGGTTGGCCGAGATCATCGAACCGTCGCAAACGTAAAGATTGCGATAGCCGAACACGCGGTTGTCGCTGTCGATGACGCCTTCGCTCGCGTCGCGCCCCATGCAGGCGCCGCCGAGGATGTGCGCGGTCGAGGGAATGCCGAACAGGGTTTCGCTGACCAGGGCCACCGGTTTGCCGCCGACGATAGCAGCAAAGCGCTCGGACAGCTCGCGCGCCTCGGGCATGAACGCGGTGGGGGCGGGGCCGGCGTCCAGGCGCGTCGACAGGCCGTAGCGGCCGAGCACCATGCGCAGGGTGCTGTCTATGGTCCGCATGAACAGCAGTATCTGGGTGCGCTTGGCCCAGTCGTCGACGAATACGACCTTCAAGTTCGTCAGCGGGTGCGCGAACCAATCGCCGGCGAGCTTGAGCAGGCGCATGACGCCGTTGGGATGAAACACGCGCGGCCCCATCCCCAGGCGCCAGAAGCCCGAGCCGGCGCCATAGCGTACCGGCTCGAGGTGCGAATGCGCGTCGGTATGCAGGATGGAGCCGATGGCGATGCCGTCGGAGAATACCGATTTGCCGTCGGGCACGGTCACCGGAATCAATGCTTCCGAGTTGGTGCGCACGCCGTGGCCGAGGCGCCCGGACAGGCGCGGCAGCGTGCTCTGCTTGAGTTGCAGCATCAGCTCCAGCGTGCCGAGCACGCCGCCCGCGAACACCGCGCCGCGGCAGCGCAGCGCGCCGCCCGCGCCTTTGCGCGTGGCGCCGGGCTGCCAGTCCACGCAATAGCCGTCGGCGCCGTCGTCTGCAGCAAGTGGGCGCACGCCCGTGACCAGGGACTCGGGCTGAATGACTGCGCCGAGCTTCTCCGCGAGGTAGAGATAGTTCTTGTCCAGCGAGTTCTTGGCGTTGTGGCGGCAGCCGGTCATGCAGCCGCCGCAGAATACGCAGCCGGCGCGTTCCGGCCCCTTGCCATTGAAATAAGGATCGGGCACGGTCTTGTCCGGCTCGCCGAAGAACACCGATACCTGGGTCGCTTCGAAATGCTGTTCCATGCCGATCTGGCGCCCGAGTTCGCGCAGCGCGAGATCGCCGCTTTCAAGACGCGGATTGGTGGCCGCCCCCAGCATGCGCAACGCCGTCTGGTAGTGGACGCGAAGTTCCGTCTCCCAGTCCGCCAGATGCGCCCACGAAGGCGAGGTAAAAAAACTTTGCTTCGGTATTGGCAGGGTGTTGGCGTAGACCAGCGAGCCGCCGCCCACGCCCACGCCGGAGAGCACGCAAACGTGGCGGAAAAAAGTCAGCTTGAACAGGCCGAAGCAGCGCAGGCAAGGCAGCCACAGCCAGCGCTTCACGTCCCAGTTCGATTTGGGAAAGTCCGCGGCGGAAAGGCGCATGCCTTTTTCCAGCACCAGCACCTTGTAGCCTTTCTCCGACAGGCGCAATGCTGCAACCGAGCCGCCGAAGCCCGAGCCGATGATGATGAAGTCGTAGTCGAAGCTCGCGCCGATATCGCTGTCCGGGCTGGCCATGGACACCGCTCGTCTGGATGGATCACTGCATTAAATCAGAATAGACACAGCTGTGTCCATCGGAACCAGGCGCAGGACGAGTTCACCAAACAGTGGTGATTTCCTTGAGCTTGCGCAGTTTCG
>CAKKSJ010000396.1 GCA_919902965.1 Burkholderiales bacterium | reverse complement strand
ATGCTGCTGATCGAGGACATCAGCAGCGAGAAGCGCATGAAATCGACCATGTCGCGCTACATGGATCCGGGCATCGCCGACCGGCTGGTGGCAAGCGGGGCGGAACTGCTCGGCGGCCAGGCCGTGACGGCGACCATGCTGTTCTCCGATATCCGCGGTTTCACCACCATCACCGAGCAACTGGGCGCGCAGGGCACGGTGGCGCTGCTCAACGAGTACTTCACCCTGATGGTGGACTGCATCCAGCGCGAAGAGGGCATGCTCGACAAATTCATCGGTGACGCCATTATGGCGGCTTTCGGCATACCCGTGGCGCACGAGGACGACGCCGACCGTGCGGTGCGCGCCTCGATTTCGATGCTGCGCGAGCTGAAGAACTGGAACGCGCAGCGCCTCGCCGAAGGCAAACCGCCGGTCGACATGGGCATCGGCCTGAATACGGACATGGTGGTGTCGGGCAACATCGGCTCGAAAAAGCGCATGGACTACACCATCATCGGCGACGGGGTCAACTTGGCTTCGCGCCTGGAGTCGGCATGCAAGCAGTACGGCAGCCATATCCTGGTGAGCGAATTCACCAATGCGAACCTGCGCGGCACCTACCGCACGCGCGAACTGGACCTGGTGGTGGTGAAGGGGAAGACCAAGCCGGTCGCGATTTACGAAATTCTGGACTACCACACCGAAGAGACTTACCCGCAGCTGGTCGATGCGCTGGGCTACTTCCGCGACGGCTTATCCAAATACCGCCAGGGCAAGTGGAGCGACGCGATCAAACAGTTTTCCGAAGTCCTTGCGATAAATCCGGCGGACAAGGCCGCCAGCCTCTATGTCGAGCGCAGCCGACTCCTCGCGGCGAATTCCCCGGGCGCGGATTGGGACGGCGTCTGGGTGATGCAGAGCAAGTAGGCGCAGCTAGGCGCCCGAGCCGCGCTGCAGCAGGCGTGCGACAATTTCGCGCGCGCTCAGAATTTCCCTGATCTTGTCCACGCCCTGACCGCCGTACACTGAAAAACTGCGCGCGTGTTTTTCATCGTCGCTCCTGCGCGCGCCGCCGGCGATCAGGTGATAGGGGTTCCAGCGCTCCCTGCTGCGGATGGCGCGATAAGGCGTTCCGAGCTTCCAGCCGTAGGAATAAAAATGGCCATGGTAGGTATCGTCGGTGCCCGCCTCGATGAGGCGCTGCTTGTAGATGTCGTGCGCCAGCGACTCGTGGCTGACGACAAAGCGGGTGCCGACCCAGGCGCCGGCCGCGCCCATACGCAGCACCGCATCCACCGCAGCAGCATCGGCGATGCCGCCAGCGGCCAACACCGGCACGGGCGCAATCGCCTCGACGACGGCGGGGAGCAAGGCCATGAGTCCGACCTTGCCGCGCACATGGCCGCCCGACTCGATACCCTGTGCGATCACCATGTCCGCGCCATCGCGCGCCGCCTTGCGCGCCTCGGCGACCGATCCGATCTGCACCATGGTCACGATACCGGCCGCTTTGGCGCGCGGAATTACTTGCGCGAAATCGCCCCAGAATAGCGACAGGACTTTCGGACGCTCATCCAGCACGACTTGCAGTTGCGCTTCGAAGCCGTCCGGCCCGCCGCCCGGGGGCACCAGATTGACGCCGAACGGCCGGTCTGTTTTCGCGCGCGTCGCGCGTATCCATAGCCGCACGTCAGCGGCGCTGCGGCGTATGCAACCCAGATGGCCCAGACCGCCGGCCTCGCTCACCGCCGCGGCCAGATCCGGCCCCGCGACGCCTCCCAGTCCGGCCTGATAGATCGGAGCCTCGTTCCCGCAAAGTGCAAGGGCGCGTACTACGCTGTGCATCGCCGGTGTCGCCTGAATTGTCGAACGCGTGCCCTGCCGGCCGGAGGCGGCGGGGGTGCCCGGAAACGGGAACTGCATGAGTATAAGGTAGAATGATTTCCCCGCCCGCATACTCACGAAATCGGCTTTTTTGCACGGGGAAATCATGACCGGATTGAGGGTCGATTGCCATAAGTGGTGCGCTGGGGTAGATTCACTAGGTCAGTAATCAGGAGATTCGTCATGAGCGCCGGTTTCAAAGCGGTATCCGGAAGCGCGCTAGCCGCGGTGGCGCTGCTCGCCACCGCCGCCTGCACGTCCTCGGGAGTAAGCTATAACAAAGACGTGCAGCCGATACTTACCAAGAATTGTTCCGAATGTCACGCGCCCGGCAAGGCGGGCTTTGTTGCGAGCGGGCTGGATACCACGAATTATCCCGCGCTGATGAAAGGCGGCAAGTTCGGGCCGCTGGTCAAGCCCGGCGACGCGCTGTCGAGCTCGCTCAACATGCTGGTGGAAGGGCGCGCGCATGCGTCCATCCGCATGCCGCACGGCAAGGACAAGCTCCCGGATGCGGACATCGAAACCCTCAAAGTCTGGGTGAACGAGGGCGCGAAAAACAACTAGGCCCGGTCATCGCCGGGTCCGGCTTTAGCCCAGCGCGCCGGCGCTACGCAGCGCCTCGATTTCTTCGGCGCCCAGTCCGAGCAAGTCCCGCAGCACCGCCGCCGTGTGTTCGCCCGGCGCCGGCGCCGGTTCGCGTATCGAGCCCGGCGTCGCCGACAGGCGCACTGGAACGCCGACGACGCGAACCTTGCCCGCGCGCGGATGGTCGATCTCGACGATGGAGTTGCGCGACTTCACCTGCGGATGCTCGACCACTTGGGCGAGGTTATTGATGGCGCCCACAGGAATTCCATTCTTCGTCAGCAGTTCTTCCCACTCCTCGTAGCTGCGCGTGAGGAAGGCCTCTTGCAGCTTTTCAATCAGTGCTTCGCGATTGCGGTTGCGCTCGCCGTTGCTGCGAAAGCGCGGGTCATCGGCCAACTCGGGGCAACCGATTACCGGGCAAAAGGTCTTCCACAGCTTTTCGCTGCCCACGGCCAGCGCTAGATCGCGCGTCCTGGTTTGGAAGGTTTGATACGGCAGCAGTGCCTTGTAGGCGGTGCCCATGGGTGCGGGAATAGCGCCGGTGGCACAGTAGTTTCCGAGCATGGTGCTGAGCAGCGCCAGCTGGCCTTCCATCATCGATACGTCTATCGACTGTCCGATGCCGCTTTTTTCCTTTGCGCGCAGCGCAAGCATGATGCCGTACGCGGCGTTCATGCCCGCAGTCAGGTCGGCAATCGACACGCCCGCGCGGGCGCCGTGTCCGCCCGCTTCGCCGGTGACGCTGATCATGCCGCTCTCGGCCTGCAGGATCAGGTCGAGCGCGGGGCGGTCGCGGTAAGGACCGTCCTGGCCGAAGCCGGAGATCGAGCAGTAGATGATGCCGGGGTTGCGCTTGCGCGCCGTTGCGTAGTCGAGGCCAAGCTTGGTCAGCGCGCCGGCGCGGTAATTCTCCAGCACGATGTCGCAGCGCTCGACCAGGCGCAGGAAAGTTTCCTTGCCCTCTGGTTTCTTCAGATCGAGCACCATGCCCTGCTTGTTGCGGTGCAGGCTGATGAAATAATCCGTTTCCCCGCCAGGCAGGGGCGTGCCCCAGGCGCGCGCGATATCGCCCAGCCCGGGCGGTTCGATTTTGATCACCTGCGCGCCGTAATCGGCGAGCATGGTCGAGCAGAACGGCCCGGCGAGCGCGTGGCTCAGGTCGAGTACTTTGACACCTTCGAGTGGAAGTTGCATTGCGGTTCCGATGAGTTTGCGACAGGGCGCATTTTCGCATAGGAGCACCGGAGGAGGCGCTCCTTCTGCCGCACGGTCTGAACTTGCTGACAAAAAAAAGGCCGTCTGTATCAGACGGCCCTCTTGTCCTGCAAACTGCTGCGTTACTACACCATACGTGAACCCGGCCGGTTGTGGACGGGACGCAAGGTGCTCAAGTCCGTCCAATCACGGAATGGTAACCGTGTAGACGGCGTAGAAGTGCGCGAAATCGCGCCCCGCCGCGTCCTGCGCCCAGAGGTGCATGCCGTTGAAGCGGACGCTGGCTGCATATTTGCCAGCGCTGTCGCAGTGCGTGTCGCCGCTTCCGCCGCTGCTGCAGGCAATCGTGCCGGTGCGGTCGCTGGACTTGACCGCTTTCTTGTCGTTGAACGGCGATCTGGTCAAGGGCGCCGATACGTAATTGCCGTATACCTGGATGCTGGTCGGTTCGAGAGCGCCCGTCGGCACCACCCAGTCGAACTTGAGCTGCGCCGGGTCGGCGGGGTTTGCGGCAACAAAGGTTGTGGCGCCGGCCACCGTTTGCTGCGCTTTAACGCTGGCGTAGAACGTGTCGACCATGTTTGCCAGCGGCTGCGTCTGCAGCTCGGCGATGGTCGTCGCGCGCGCGCGGGTTGTGAAGTACTGCGTCGCGTCGATCACCGTTGGAGCGCTCTTCAGATAGTAGTCGAACTTCCATCTGGCTTGCGCCGGAATTGCAAGGATTGCCGCGGCATCAAACCGATCCGGGGAGAAGAAGACGCTGGTATCGGCCAGGGCCGGATCGCCAGTGTTGCCGGTGTCGAGATATTGTCTTGCCAGACGCAGGAAGCTGGTGCCGGAAATCGTGGAATCGGATTTCACCAGGGGAAAATAGTTCGAACCCGAACTCGGCATCAAAACCAAGGTCTTACCCGATGGCGAGGTGACGACGACTTTGGCGACGTCCGCAACGTCGGCCGTGGCGTTGACGGTCAGGTTGTAGCCGGTGCTGTAATAATCTGCGGCCGGCTGGTTGATGAAGTTGCGCAGCTGCTGATAGGCGTTCACGCCGCCGTTGTATTTGTACTGATTGCCGATCGCCCGCAGCTTGCCGTCGGTGTCGGTTCTGACCGCCAGCGTTTGGTTGTTCGAATTGCCCGCGCTGTCGGTGCTGCGGAAGGCGATCACCAGGTCGCCGTTGCCGCGCGTGAACTCGTAGCTGCCGCGATCGAACTTCACACCCACGGCGTTTGCGTTAAAAATGCTGGACCAGGCGCCGGTCGAGCTTACGATTGCGCCGCTGCTCTTGAAGCTTGTGGGATCGTTGCCGGCGAAGACGTCCTTGCAAGCCGCCGCCTTGATGTCGGCAGCGGTGGTGCCGCCGGAAGCGACGCGATCGGTTTGCGGCAGGGCGTAGCAAGCCGTTACGCGCTGCAGAAAGTCGGAGATCAAGGTGGCGTTTCCGCTGGTGACCAGGTCGGTGGCCACCACTGTCGGGAGCGTCGCTGCGGGCGCCGTGGCGCCGGTACCGCCGCTAAACGCGATTACCACCGGCTGCTCGCCTTCGGCTTGTTTCTGTTTCACTGACACTGCGATATTGACCGTAGATGCGCTGTTCGGCGTGATGCTGATTGACAGCGAATCGAGCATCTTGTCCGCGCCAGTTCCGTTGGTAACGGCGACCTGGATATTGCCGCTCAAGGGATTGGTGCTGTCGCCGACCGCGTCCATCAGCGGCTGGACCAGTTTGACGACCTCGGCAACGCTGGTGGTGATCTTCGCCAGGTCGATCAGCTTCGGGTCGGCCAAAAATTCAGCGGCCAGCTTGGCCGGGTCGCCCGAGCTCGACAGGCGCGAGGCGATCAGGTTGGTGACCGGGGTGACATTGGCCGTGCTGTCCTTGGCTTCTGCGACCACGCTGACCAGACTGACGTCATTCTTGACAGCAGTGACCACGAACGGAGGCTTGGCGCTGAGCGGCAGGACGATGGAATAGCTGCCATCGGCGCCAGTAACGATCGGCGCTGCGCCGGCGGCGGGGTAGCTGGTGCCGTCGCTGCCGATGATGGTGATGGTTGCACCATCCAACGCGGCGCCGGTGGCAGCGGTGCCTGCGACGGTGAAGGTGGTGGGTGCGACTACAGCAGGTGCGGCGGCGGGAGCGGTGCTATCACTGCCGCAGCCAGCCAACAAACCGACCAGCAACAGGCTGGCGGCCGTCCTTGAAACCATTGGTAAATTCATTTCATTCTCCCATTTCTGTATTTATAGATCTGTATTTATAGTTTGAACACGTTTGGCGGCGTGCTTGCGCGCCCCGGGTCGCCGTCCAGGGCCCAGGCCGATACGGCAGGCATGCTCTAGGATACGGCCACCCTGCGCATCCCATATCTGTGGGATGCGCTATCCAGGAAATGCGTTTACTGGCACAATGCGCGTCCTTTCTTATGCGGCGGCTGGCTTTGAATCCATTGCACCAAGCGATTTCGACGAAACGGGATGCGAACCATCTATCCGATTTAGTCCACCAGATCTACGACGCCAGCGTTCATCCGGAGCGGTGGAACGCAGTCGTTGCGGCCATTGCCGCCTCGCTCGGCTCCTCCAAAGGTCTGCTGTTCACGCCGTACCTTGCGCCCCAGCACGGCGGGCTGCTGTTTCCGGCGGGAATCGACGAGGCCGCGTTGCAGTTGTGGGGCAGCTCTTACATCGAACATGACATCTGGGCCCAGCGCGCGCAGGCGCACGGGCAATTGCGCATCGGCGAAGTGTTGGTCGATGACGATATTGTTCCCCGCGCTGAATTTCTCGCATCGCGGTTCTACCGGGAGTTTCTCAGCACCATCGGTATTGGGCGCTTATGCACATGCGTAGTTTTTGAAGGCACGCCCGGCCTGCCCGCCACTTCGATCTCTATCTTTCGCGACGCCCATGAGCCCGGGTTCGATCGGGCGGATACTCAATGGCTGAAGCTGGTTACCACCCATATCTCCCGCGGTCTTGGCCTGATGCAGCGGCTCGACACCGCCAGACTGCAATACACTTCCCTGCTGGCTGCGCTCGATCGCCTGAATTTCGGAGTGGTGCTGCTCAATGAGAGCATGCAGGTGCTGCATCTGAACCAGGCCGCCCGAGGGGCGGTGAGCCGTCACGACGGCATCTCGATAAACGCCGATCAGCAGCTTGGAAGCAACTCTGCCGCGAAGCGATCGCACAAGCTGTCGCGCTGGCTGGCCGCAGTCAGGGACACCCCCGAGACGGAGCAGGCGCATTTTCTGGAAGGATGCCGCATCGTGCGCAGTGACGGCAAGGGGCATTATGCGATCCAGTGTGCTGCGGTGCCGGTGGCCGATGCGTGGACTGCGCAAGGCGAGGCGGTCAGGTACGTCGTTTTCATCATCGATCCTTCGGCGCTGCAATTGCCCAGCGCGGACCGGCTGATCACCCTGTACGGGATGACCGGAGCGCAGGCGAAGGTCGCGCTCGCGTTTTCGAGCGGCGGGACCTACAAGCAGGTGGCAGCCCGCCTGCGCGTTTCCGAGGAGACGGTGCGCTCTCATGTCAAGGAGATCTACCCGAAGACGCGTGTGAACCGGCAGGCGGATCTAGTACGTTTGGTTCTTTCCTTGGCGCAGAGCGCAGTCTGAGCCAGGCGCCACGCGCGACCTATAGACCAACGCGATCGGCGTTGCGCGCCGCTCGCGCTCGCGGCCAACTAGCGCCCGAACACGCGGATCTGCTGCGGCTGGATGCCTAGGTTCACGGCTTCACCCGGAGTGTAGCTTCGAGCGCCGGTGTAGTGGGCCCGGTCAGGCGGTTCAAATTGGCGTTGTCGCATAGGACTGGGCAGGCGCCCGTCCTCGCAACGCCGCAACGAAGCCAAGTGACGGTGATAAAATGAAAACCGCCGCACCGAGCGTCCAAGCACAGCAATGCGCCGGGACCGATGCGGTCGCTGCGGCGGCGTTCGCCTCAGCTAATCCGATTTGTGTCCCTATGCACCTACATCTAGATCCGGTCGGCGGCATCGCCGGCGACATGTTCATCGCTGCGCTGCTCGATGCCTATCCCGAACTCGCCGCGGGCATGGACACCGCGCTGGCCAGGCTTGGCCTTCCGCCAGGTGCAAGCTACGCTTTGCTTGCGCACAATGACGGCGTGCTCAGCGGGCGGCGCTTCGAACTCAGCCTGCCCGCCGATTCCGCCGGATCAGGCATGGGTCACCATCATCACCGCGGCCTGGCCGCGATCCGCGCCGCCATTGCGGCCATGGGCCTGGATACGGCCGTGGCTGCGCGCGCCCTAGCCATATTTGCCATCCTCGCGGAGGCCGAAGCCGCGGTGCATGGCGTCAGCGTGGACGAAGTCGAATTCCATGAGGTCGGCGCGCTGGATTCCATTGCCGACATCGTCGGCGCCGCCTGGATCATCGAGGCGCTCGCGCCCGCGACCTGGTCGGTCGGCGCGCTACCGCTGGGCTCGGGCAGCGTGCAGAGCGCGCATGGGGCGCTGCCCGTGCCCGCGCCGGCCGTGGTCAAGCTGCTGCAAGGCTTTGTGTTCGCTGACGACGGCCTGCCCGGAGAGCGCGTTACGCCTACCGGGGCCGCGATTCTGCGCCACCTCGCTTGCGTGTCCGGCGCCGGGCCGCGTGCGGGACGGCTCGCCGCCTCGGGCCTGGGTTTTGGCGCGCGCAAGCTGCCGGGCCGCGCCAATGTCTTGCGCGTGCTCGCCTTCGACCTGAGCGATGCGCCGATTGCCGATGAGGTCGCGCTGCTGGCCTTCGAGGTCGACGATCAGACCGCGGAAGACCTGGCGCTGGGTCTGGACCGGTTGCGCGCCTGCGAAGGTGTGCTCGACGTCTTGCAAAGCCCGGTGTTCGGCAAAAAGGGCCGCATGGCGGCGCAGGTGCAGGTGCTGGCGCAGCCGCCGCAACTCGCCGCGATCCTCGCCGCCTGCTTCGCAGAGACCGCGACGCTGGGCGTGCGCCATCAATTGGTCGCGCGCAGCGTGCTCGAGCGCAAAGAGACCACCGTAGCGGGCGCGGCAGGCGCGGCCGTGCGGGTTAAACTGGCGCGGCGGCCGGGTGGTGTCCTGACTGCCAAGGCCGAAAGCGAGAACGTGAGCGCCGGCGGCGACCGCGACGGCCGCGAGCGTTTGCGCCGCGCGAGTGAAACAGCGGCGCTGGAACGGGAAGCCAGGCATGGCAAGTGATGCAGGACCAGCAAAACTGAGTGAACTCAATGCGCGCCTGGCTTTGATCGCAGTCTCGGGCGAGATCGGCGTGGCGCTCTCCGGCGGCGTCGACAGCCTCACGCTGGCGGCGGCGGCGCATGCGGTACTGGCGGACAAAGTGAAAATGTTTCACGCGCAGTCGCCGGCGGTACCGCCTGAGGCGACGGCGCGCGTGCAGGCGATGGCGGCAGCGCGCGGCTGGCGCCTGGAGGTGTTCGATGCGGGCGAGTTTGCGCGCGCGGACTACCTCGCCAATCCGCTCGACCGGTGTTTCCACTGCAAGACCAGCCTTTACGCCTCGATACGCGCGCGCAGCGCTGCGCAACTGCTTTCGGGCACGAATCTCGATGACCTGGGCGAATATCGCCCCGGCCTGCGCGCCGCTGCCGAACACGGCGTGCGTCACCCGTTTGTCGAAGTCGGCGCGGACAAGGACAGCGTGCGCGCCATGGCGCGCGCCCTGGGGCTGGGCGAAGTGGCCGAATTGCCTGCTGCGCCCTGTCTGTCGAGTCGCGTCGAAACCGGCATTGCGATTGACGCCGCCACGCTTGCGCTGGTGCATGCAAGCGAGCGCCTGATCGGCGCCGCCGTCGCCGCGCGCACGGTGCGCTGTCGCGTGCGCGCCACGGGCGTGGTGCTGGAACTCGATGCGGCCAGCCTGGGGGCGATCGAACCGCAACGGCGCGCCGAGCTGGCCGGCGAGGTCAGCGGTCTGTTCGCGGGGGCCGGGCTCGCGCGCAGCGTGAGTTTCGCCCCGTATCGCAACGGCAGCGCGTTTTTAGTCCGCGGCAATGAACGTGCCTGAGGTGCGCCCTGATGCAGGCCGCGGCGAGCGCGTCGGCCTGGACGAGGCGATATTCTGCGCGGGCAAGAACGCGAGCCAGATCGAGGCCATTCTGGCCGAGGCGCGCGCGCGCAATGCGCGGCTGCTGTTGACCCGACTTGCCGCAGAAAAACTGAAGGATTTATGCGCCGACGCGCGTGCACTGCTCGACTACGATGCGCTCTCGCGCACTGCATTTTTCGGCGCGGCGCGGGCGGGCGCGGGCGACGCGCGCGTCGCCATACTTTCCGCCGGCACTTCGGATCTGCCCGCGGCGCGCGAGGCGCAGCGTACGCTCGCCTGGTATGGGCAGCCGGTCGCCGAATTTCACGACATCGGCGTCGCAGGCCTGTGGCGGCTGACCGAGCGGCTGGAAGAAATCCGTCGCTATCCGGTGTTGATAGTCGTCGCCGGCATGGATGCGGCTTTGCTGAGTGTTGTGGGCGGGCTGGTGCGCGCCTGCGTGATCGGATTGCCGACTTCGGTGGGTTACGGCGTCGCCAGCGGCGGACGCGTTGCGCTGGACGCGATGCTTGCAAGCTGCGCGCCGGGGCTGGCGGTGGTCAATATCGACAACGGCTACGGCGCGGCCTGCGTCGCGCTGCGCATGCTGCGCGCATTCGGACCGGCGGCCTGAAAATTCGCGGGAGGAGGCGCAATGCACATCGATCTGAGATATGGAAAAGGGACCTTTGCCCTGGAACTGGATCCGGCCTGGGATGTCACGGTGATCAGGAAGCCCGACATGCCCTTGCTTGCCGACCCGGTGGGCGCGGTGCGCGCGGCACTTGCTGCACCGGTAGGCGCGCGGCCGCTGGCCGAGGAGGCGCGCGGCGCGAAAAGCGCCTGCATCCTGGTGTGCGACATCACCCGCCCCGTGCCCAACGGCTTGTTCCTGCCGCTGCTGGTGCGCACGCTCATGGATGCCGGCATACCGGCAGCGGGCATCACCATCCTGGTCGCGACCGGCTTGCACCGGCCCAACGAAGGCGACGAACTGGACGAGCTGATCGGCGACCCCTGGGTGATGCAGACGGTGCGCGTGCTCAATCATTTCGCGCGCAACGACGCCGACCACGTCGATCTGGGCGCGACGTCGCGCGGCACGCCGGTGAAACTGGACCGGCGCTTTGTGGAAGCGGACGTACGCATCGCCACCGGCCTGGTCGAGCCCCATTTCATGGCGGGCTACTCGGGCGGGCGCAAGGTCATCGCCCCGGGAGTTGCGCACAAGGACACCATTACCACTTTTCACAGCGCGCGCTTCATGGCCAATCCACTCGCCGCCAATTGCGTGCTCGAGGGCAATCCGCTGCACCAAGAGCAGCTCGAAATCATGCGCAAACTGGGCCACGCGCTGGCGCTGAACACGGTCATCGACGAGCACCGCAATTTGTCCTTCGTAAACTTTGGCGAGGTGGTCGAAAGCCATCTGCTGGCGGTGGATTTCATCCGCCGTTATGCGGTGGTGCCGGTCGCGCGCAGGTTCGCCACAGTCGTTACCAGCGCCGCCGGCTATCCGCTGGACAAGACCTATTACCAGACGGTCAAGGGCATGGTGGCGCCGATCGACATACTCGCGCCAGGCGGCGATCTGTTGATCGTGTCGGAGTGCGCTGACGGCATGGGCTCGCCCGAATACGTAGATGCGCAGCGGCGCCTGCTGGGATTGGGGCCCGAAGGCTTCATCGCTGAGATCGGCGCCAAGCGCTACGCCGACATCGACGAATGGCAGACGCAGATGCAGTTGAAGCCGATGCGCGTTGGTGCGGTGCATCTGTATAGCGGCGGCTTGCCGACCGATGGCTGGGGGCTGACCTGCGTGCGAAAAATGGAATCGGTGCCCGAAGCCATACGCGCCAGCGTACTGCGCAGCGGCGATGCGCGCGTCGCGGTCATACCGGAGGGGCCTTACGTCGTTCCGGAATATCGTGCGGCAGTTCGCGAATAGTCCATTTGGCCTATAGACACCGCTGCCCGGTCAGCTAAACTGCAGGTGCTTCATGTTCGATCTCCTCCAGAGATTGCCCCGCTTCGGCGGGGGTTTTTTTTGCACCACCGCCCTACTGCGTTACGACGGCGGTATCAATCCGACGCTCAGGACCGATACGCCCGACGAGAGGAAGCTTGAGCGAAGCATCGAAGGGGTTGATCCCGAAATTCAAGCCGAGCAGGTTGACTTCGAGGCCGTCGACGCGGCTGGCGGCTACGCCTAGCAGGCCGCGCAGCGAAAGTTGGTAGCCGCTGCCGATGGGGGCGCTGGAAACGAAGCCATCACCCCGATAGTCCTTGCCGATGGCGGTCGGCGGAAGATCGGCTTTCAATTCCGGCGCTGCGCGCAGCAACCAGGCGGTGAATGTGTTGGAATTCGGGCCGGGCCACGGCAAGTACTGATCGGGGTAGGGATACTGCGCGGCCGCCGCGTCGATGCGATCGATGATTCCGGCTACGCCTTTGCCGCGCTTCTCCGCGATCAACTCGGGCAGATTGCCGTACCAGCGGGCATCGGGCTGGCGCCCGCCTATTACCACGGCTGATTGGCTCGAGCGCAGACGCCAGCCGATCACTTCGTAGACCTTGTAGGCATCTGCGTTGGCCGGTTTGACTGCCACCCAGGTATGTACGCCGAAATAGCCGCGCCAGCCCCAGGTGCGGGCGGCGTATACCTGCACCAGCGCGTCGCGCTCGGCGGCGGGGTCGGGCGCAAGCCCTGCCGGTTCGGAGCTTGCGCTGCGCCAGTCGCCCCTGATGGAACAGGCGCCCACAAAGGCCAGAATCAACAAGCCGCCGGCAATGATGGAGGCAAAAGCACGCAGCCGGTGCAGACGGATTTTCACCGGGATCAGACGAAAGTCTGGCGCACGCGCGCCGAAACCCACTCGCTCGGTACCACGGCAGTGTTCCTCATTCGAAGGTTCACAAGGCGGAGGGCCGCTATGCTACAGGATCACCCGGGTATGGTTGGAGCGATCATGCGGAAGTGCAGGCCCGGGCCTCGATCAGGCAGGCGTAGGGGTAGGACCGCGGTTTGTGTCGAGGGGGAACCAATCTCCAGCTGGCAGCGTCCAAACGTCAAATATTGGAAAAATGTTCAAACGCTCTATTGACGGCCCTGACGGGCGGGTGCGTAATCCTCGTCGTAGACAATGCCATCGGAATCGGGCCGGCTTTCAGTGGCGCGTTTTCTTGAATATGCGACTAGGGGGGAGTTCACCATGCAGCGAGACGGACA
>CAKKSJ010000395.1 GCA_919902965.1 Burkholderiales bacterium | reverse complement strand
GGGCAGCGACTGGTGGACCTGGGTATCGCCATGGGCGCAAAACCGCGCGTGCTGCTGCTAGACGAACCGCTGGCGGGCCTTGCGGCGGCCGAACGCGAGCGCGTGTCCAAGCTGGTGAAAAACATCGCCGCCGACATTCCGGTTCTGATCGTCGAACACGACCTCGACCGCGTGCTCGACTTGTCCCATCGAGTCACGGTAATGAACGAGGGCGAGGTGCTGATGGAGGGCACCCCGGACGAGGTGAGAGCCGACCGCCGCGTACAGGAGGTCTACACCGGAACCGGAACGCCGCTGGTCACCGGCCGCCTCGCCGGCGAGGCGCTTGATCGCGCCGAACTGCTGCGCTTCGAGGCCGTCAACGCGTTCTATGGCAAGAGCCACATCCTCAACGACGCGACGCTGGACGTGCGTGAGGGCGAGATCGTGGCGCTGGTGGGCCGCAACGGCGCGGGCAAGACCACCTTGCTGAGGACCCTGTGCGGACTGGTAGACTGCGCCTCCGGAAGGATCGAATTCGAGGGAATCAATATCGCGCAGGCAGGGGCGCCGGCTATCGCCCGCCTGGGAATCGGCTATGTGCCGCAGGGGCGCGGCCTGTTCGCCGGCATGACGGTGGCCGACAACCTCACGCTCGGGCGCCTCGCGCGCGCAACCGACGGCAGCCACGGCGTCGTATGGCACGAGGAGGAGATTCTGCAATATTTTCCGCGCCTGAAGGACCGCATGCAGACACCGGCCGATTACCTGTCCGGCGGGGAACAGCAGATGCTCGCCGTGGCGCGCGCGCTTTCCGGCAATGTCCGCCTGTTGCTGCTGGACGAGCCCTTCGAGGGCTTGGCGCCGACCATCGTGCAGGAACTGTTCTCTGCGTTTGACCTGCTGCGCAAACAGGTTTCCATCCTGATCGTCGAGCACAACCTGGATCTGGTGCTGGCGCTGGCCGACCGCGTGTTCGCGCTCGATCGGGGCGCGGTATTCCATCAGGGACCCGCCGAGCCGCTTTTGGCCGACCTCGAATACCGCAACAAGATCCTGTGGGTGTGATGTTCTTCATCAGCGTCTTCGAACAACGCAGGCTATGGTCCAGGGCAACATCCTCATAATCGGAGGCGGGGCAGCCGGCCTGTGCGCCGCGCTCGCCGCGGTGGAGGCGGCACGCGAATCGAATATCGACGCCCGCGTAAGCATCCTCGACCGGGCGCCCGAGGCAGCATGCGGCGGCGGCAGCCGCTGGAGCCCGTCCAATATCCGCATGCGCGCACCCGAGGCGATGGAAGCCACGTTCGTGGACGAAATCATGGCGCAGTCTTCCGGCCGCGCGGACCGCGCCTATTTCGAACGCCTCGCTGCGGAGGCTCCGGCGACGGCGCAATGGCTGCAAGCCAAGGGCATAAGCTTCCACACACCGCCCTATTACCTAGCCAAGGGTCCCGCCCGCATCCAGCCGGTCGGCCCCATCGGGGTGCTGTTCGATGTGCTGTCGCGCGCGGCCAAGGCCGCGGGGATCGAATTGCTCTACGCACACGAACTGCGCCGGCTTTTGCTCGAGGACGGACGCGTCGTCGGCGTCGAAACCGGCCCCGCTGCGACGGTCATGCGCGCCGACGCCGTAGTGCTCGCCTGCGGCGGCTTCGAAGGCAACACCGGGATGCTGCTGCAGCTCTTCGGTCCGGGTGGCGAAAGCCTGCGGCCGATCTCCCCCGGCACCTCCTACAACGACGGCGGCGGCATACGCGCGGCGCTGGAAGCCGGCGCGCGCCGCTCGGGCGACTGGAACGGCATGCATATCGAACCGGTGGATGCGCGCAGCCAGGCCTCGGCGCCGGTGGTGCTGGTGTATCCCTACGGCATCGTGGTCGACCGCAACGGCGAGCGATTTTTCGATGAAGGCGCGGGCCTGATGCACGAGACCTGGGAGAAGTTCGCCCGCGACATCCATTTTTCGCTGCCAGGGCGCACCGCCTACGCGATCCTCGACGCTGCGCTGCTCGATATTCCCGGCTACGAGCGCGCCATCCGTTCCGAGCTGCCGCCGCTGCGCGCCGATTCCATCGCCGCGCTGGCGACGCAGCTGGGCGTGCCGCCTGCGAACCTTGTCAGGACCGTCGCCGACTACAACGCCGCCTGCCCCGCCGACAGCTCGCCCTTCGACGCGACGCGCAAGGACGGACTGGCGAGCGCGCCGGGCCTGTCACCGCCCAAATCCAACTGGGCGCGGCCGCTCGCGCGCGCGCCTTTCCTCGCCTGGCCGCTGGTGGGGGCCATCGCGTATACCTTCGGCGGCATCGAAACCGACAGCGACACGCGCGTGCTCGGCGCCGAGGGACCGATCCGCGGACTCTACGCAGCAGGAGAAATCACCGGGCATTTCTACGGCAGCGCACCGAATGCAGTCGCCATGTTGCGCGCGCTCGTGTACGGCCGCATCGCGGGTAAAGCTGCCGTCCTTTCGACCTGAGCCGCGCGCGGCGCGGTCCAGGCGGACAGCCCCGACCCGGCCATCGCAACCCTGCTCTACACGCAACTTCTCGGCTTGGCGCTTGGACTGCCGGCGAAGTCGCTCGGCTTGTAGCTGCCCGAACGCCGCGCGGAATCTCGACTACCAGGCAGCTTGTGCCGCAATCGCCGGCGAGGCCCGGCCCGACCCTCGAACCTCCCGCGCATAGCTTGACATCCGTGTCGCTACGTACAATAATCTGTACCTGTACAAATATATGGACGAGTGCCTCATGGAAGCGATCTCCTACAGCAATGCCCGCGCCCGCTTCGCCAAAGTCATGGACCAGGTCCACCGCGAGCGCGACGGCATCATCATCACACGGCAGAACGGCACCTCGGCGGTGCTGATGTCGCTGGAAGACTACGAGTCCTGGCAGGAAACGCTGCACCTCCTGCGCAGCCCCGCCAACGCGAGGCGCCTGCTCGATTCGGTTGCCGGAGCAAAGAAGGGCAAGGCGCGGGTGCGCAAGCTCGCCAACCTGAAGTAATGCTGCTGAAATTTACGCCCCAGGGGTGGGAAGACTACAACTGGTGGCTGGCGCAGGACCGCAAAGTGGCGAAGCGCATCGACCTCCTGCTCGCGGACACTTTGCGTGCGCCGTTCGACGGGCTGGGTAAGCCGGAGCCGCTCAAACACCTGCTGCAGGGGTGTTGGTCGCGGCGGATCGATGGCGAGCACCGCCTGGTCTATTCGGCGGACAAGACCGGGGTCACCGTTCACCAGTGCCGTTTTCATTACTAGTACGATGACATCTTCCGCCTCTCCCGCCAGCGGTCCTCGCGCGACGGGTCAGGCGCAGAATTCGGGGATTTGCAATGCGTCTGCCGGCGAAAGTATGAGCAAGCGGGGCAACGGCGGCAGATCCAGCAAATCCCGATCGCCTGTTACCAGCCAGGGTGCCTTTGCCGCCAATGCGGCATGGATGAATTTGTCATCTTCGGCGTCTCTGCAATAGGCTAGTGCCGCAATCTCCGGCGGCACCTCGACCCAGTGGGCTAGCGCAGCTGCGTCGTTGAGCAAAGCCGTGCGATCGTCCATGCCCAAATAGCGGTCGAACTTCGGTTTCCACAAGCGCGCCTCGAGTTCTGCGTAGGTCTGCGATGAAAACACGGGCCTGCCACGCGCGAGCACCTGGCGCAGCAACGCGGCCGGTGTGCCGGTTCTTATCAGAAATGCGCTGATCCAGACGTTGGTGTCGATGACGACACGTGCGCCCGGTTCAGCTCTCATCGGCCAGCAGCGCAGCCAGCGCTTCTTCGGTCAGGCCGGCGCGCGCGGCCTGATCGGCTGTTTTGTCGATGATCTGGCGCAGCCGGTCGGCATAGAACGCCCGCATGGCCTCGTAGTCCTGTGCGCTGACCATCACGCCGACCACCCGGTCGTGCCGCATCACGCGCACCGGCTCGCGCTGGGCCTGGTCGATGAACTCGCCGAAGCGGGTCTTGGCCTCATTGGCAGTAAACGTCTTCATGGCCGGACTCCAATTGTTTCGTTCGATTCGCTCATTTTAATCAAATCGTTCGATTCAGTCAAATTCTATGAAAACTGCTTATATCTTAGTTCGTTACTTCGCCGGGTGCGTGAGCCGGATGGATTGCGTCCGTTTGGCCGCGAACACGCGGCCAGCTCCAATCAGTCACGCGCCTGCGCTATCCGGTAGAGACCATTCTGGAATACCTGGCGGGCGGGGACACGGCCGACAATCTGCTGGCCGAGTTTCCTGAGCTGGAGCGGGAGGACATCCTCGCTTGTCATGAGTACGCACGCAGACTGCTGGCAGCCAGGAGCGTTCATCTGACACACGCATGAAATTCATCGTGGATGCCCTTCTCCCGCGCAGCTTATGCGGGATGCTGGCAAGCCATGGTCATGACGCGGTACATACGCTGGTGGAGATTGACCGGCTGGCGGTGAAGCCGGTGGCATAATTTCGTCCAGCGGCACCAGCGATGCGCGGAATCCTTCGGAGACCCCGCTGCAGACTGGCAAGCGCACGGGCATGATGACCCGCTCCTCGGCCGAAGGTGGGTGTGCCCGAGCATCGAGACGCCGAAGTTCATCATCAACTCCTTCCTGTACTCCGGACTCGCGCTGATACTGTGCCTGCTCATCGGTGTGCCGATGGCGTGGATCATGACGCGGACCCACGCGCCCGGGCGCAATACCATGGACGCGCTCACCACGCTGATCCTGGCGATCCCGGGAACCGCCATCGGCATCGCCTACATCCGCGCGTTCAACTTTCCGCTGCCTTTCATCGACGCGCCACTGACCGGATTGTGGATCATCCTGCCGCTGGTCCTTGCGGTGCGCCGGCTGCCCTACACCGTGCGCGGCAGCTATTCCTCGCTGCTCCTGGTGCACCCGTCGATGGAGGAGGCCGCCGCCAATGTCGGCGCGACCAAACTGCGCACCTTCCGCGACATTACCGTGCCGCTAGTATGGAAAGGCATCCTGGTCGGCGCGCTGTTTTCCTTCATCATGTCGATCCAGGAAGCGTCGGCGACGATCTTTCTCACGCTGGGCGGCTGGGAAATGATCCCGTTCGGCATTTTCACCTTCTATATCGCCGGCTCGCACAGCCAGGCGGCCGCGCTGGGTGTGATCCTGATCGTGGTCTGCGCGCTGAGCCTGCTCGCTGTCAATCGCATCGCCGGGACGCGCGTCGGTGGCCTGTTCGGCTGAGGCTGGCCCACCCGCCGCCCCCGCAAGCCGGGGCGCGACCTGGACGCTGCGCCGGCAGTTCCGACTGTAGTTCCACCAGTATCGGGTTTGTGCAAAATCGGAAAAAAAGTGAGATAGTCTGGGCTTCAAGGCGTTCGAATTGCATGGTTTGAAATGAACGAGGCCGGATGAAACGCAGGATACTCCTTGCGCTCCTTGCGCTGATCGTGCTCGGCGCCGCCGGCGTACTCTATCGGCAACGCGCACAAGATGATCTGGCACCTGCTACGACGCTAACGCTCTATGGCAACGTGGACATCAGGCAGGTTCAGCTGGCATTCAACGGGTCGGATCGAATTGAGCGCATGCTGGTCACAGAGGGGGATCGCGTGCGCCGCGGCCAGCTCCTTGCCAGCCTCGATACCAGCCGCCTGCAGCACAATGCCAGCGCGCTGGAAGCGCAGTTGGCGGCGCAGCGGCAAGTCCTCGCGCGCCTCAAGGCGGGAAACCGGCCGGAGGAAATACTCAAAGCGCGCGCAGACGCCGAGGCGGCCGGGATCGACGCCGACAACGCCGAGCGGACTTATCGCCGGCTCAAGGAACTCGTCGCGCGCAAGTTCGTCGCCCAGCAGCAGGCGGACAATGCCAAGGCCGCGGCGGATGCTGCCCGGGCTCGCTACCAAGCTGCGCAGGCGACGCGCCGGCTTGCCGAATTGGGTCCGCGCAAGGAGGATGTCGCCGCCGCCAGCGCCACGCGCGATGCGGGCGAGGCGACGCTCGCCCTGGCGCGCAGACAACTGGCCGATTACTCGCTGTATGCGCCGGCCGATGGTGTCATCCAGAACCGGATGCTCGAGCCGGGCGACATGGCTTCCCCCCAGCTTGCGGTGTATACCCTGGCCCTGAGCGATCCGGTCTGGATACGCGCTTACGTGCAGGGAACGGATCTGGGCAAAATACATCAAGGCATGCGCGCGGCGGTAAGCACGGACAGTTATCCGGGCAAGCGCTACCGCGCCTGGCTGGGCTACATTTCCCCGAGCGCCGAATTCACCCCGAAATCGGTGGAAACGACGGAAGTCCGGTCCAATCTCGTTTATCAGGTGCGCGTCTACGTATGCAACCCACAGAATGAACTACGCCTCGGCATGCCCGCCACGGTGACGATAGCGCTGGATCAGCCGCAATCCGCCGAAGCAGGATTGCCCCCCTGCCAGACCCCCTGATGCCGCCAGCGGCCGCCGCGCTCCAGACGAGCCAGCAGGTTCCGGCGAGTCCGGGGGACGCTATCGCGCTCGAAATCGACGCGGTCTCCAAGGCGTTTCGCACCGACGGGCGCCTGGTTCAGGCGCTGGACAAGCTGAGCTTCAGCGTTCGCCACGGCACGGTCACCGGCCTCATCGGACCGGACAGCGCGGGCAAGACGACGCTCATGCGCCTTGCCGCAGGGCTGCTGGTCCCCGACAGCGGCAGCATCAGCGTACTGGGCAAGAATGCCACGGCCCAGTCACTGCAGGTGCAGGCCAGCATCGGTTACATGCCGCAGCGCTTCGGCCTGTACGAAGACCTGACGGTGCAGGAGAACCTCGATTTGTACGCCGACCTGCAAGGCGTCGCTCAAACCGATCGTGCCGGGCGCTACCACGAGTTGCTGCAGATGGCCGGGCTGGCCGCATTTACCCGGCGCCTCGCCGGGCAACTCTCCGGCGGCATGAAACAGAAATTGGGGCTGGCCTGCACTCTGTTGCGCCAGCCCGCCCTGCTGCTGCTGGACGAACCGACCGTGGGCGTCGACCCGCTGTCGCGGCGCGAACTATGGGCCATCGTCAAGCGCCTGGTACGCAATGAAAACACCACCGTGCTGTTAAGCACCGCTTACCTGGACGAGGCAGAACGTTGCGACGAGGTGGTTCTGCTGCATGACGGTCAGCGTCTGGACCAGGGCGATCCGAAACGCCTGCGCGAGCGCATGCAAGGCAGAACATTTGCCGTCGGCGCCGCCCAACTATCCAAGCGATCGCTGCAGGCGTATTTAGCACGGGTTCCAGGCGTTCTGGACGCCTTGATCCAGGGCGAGCATGTACGTCTCGTGACCGTAGACGCGACGCGCCCTAACCTGGCGACCATGCTACCGGGCCTGGCCGACATTTCCTTGACTGAAGTGCCGCCGCGCTACGAGGATAGCTTCATCGCGCTGCTGAAGGCACGAACGCATGCGGACAGCGCCGCGCCGTCACGGACTGCGAAACCGGAAGCGCCGCCGGCCCGCGCAAAGGCGGCAGATGGCGATGCCGTAATCGAAGTGGCGCAACTGGAGCGGCGTTTCGGTGATTTTCGCGCCGTCAAAGGCGTCAGCTTCGCCGTCTCCCGCGGCGAGGTGTTCGGTCTGCTCGGCGCCAATGGCGCCGGCAAGACCACCACTTTCCGCATGTTGTGCGGCCTGCTGCCGCCCAGCGGCGGCAGCCTGCGCGTTGCCGGAGTCGATCTGCGGCATGCGCCCGCCGCGGCGCGTGCACGCATCGGCTACATGTCGCAGAAATTTTCCCTGTATGCCCAGCTCAGCGTAATGCAGAACCTGCACTTCTTCAGCAGCACCTACGGTTTGGCGCGCGGCCGGGCCGATGCGCGCGTGCGCTGGGCATTGGCGGAGTTCGCCCTGGCGCCGCTGGCGGACTCTGCCAGCGGCGATCTTTCCCTGGGCTACAAGCAGCGCCTGGCATTGGCCTGTGCCTTGATGCATGAGCCGGATATCCTGTTCCTGGATGAACCGACCTCCGGTGTGGACCCGCTCGCCCGCCGCGAGTTCTGGCAACGCATCAATGCGCTCGCCGAACTGGGCGTCACCGTCATGGTGACCACCCATTTCATGGAAGAAGCCGAATATTGCGACCGCATCGCCATCATGGCGACAGGCGAAATCCTGACCATCGGGTCGCCGAGCGCCATCAAGCAGCGCGCGCGCACGCAGACCCTGCCCGATCCGACCATGGAAGACGCCTTCATCGGACTGATAGAAGCCGGCACCCAGGCAGAGGACCGATCATGAATCAGCGCGGCGGCGCTCCTGCCGCGCGCGGAAGCGCCGGCATGCGCCTGCGCGGTTTGATGCGCAAGGAGTTCCTGCAGATATTCCGCGACCCGAGCAGTATTGCTATCGCCTTTCTGATGCCCTTGGTGCTGCTGCTGCTGTTCGGCTATGGCGTATCCCTGGACTCCGAGTCGATACCGCTGGCCCTGGTGGTGGAACAGCCGAGCGCGGATAGCGCCAGTTTCACCGCCGCCTTCCAGGAATCCCGCTACTTCCTGCCCACGCGGTTCCCGACCACCCGTGCCGCTGAAGCGGCAATGATGGCCGGCCGCGTGAACGCCGTCGTCGTGCTGCGGCAGGATTTCGCGCGCAATCTGCGCGGCGCGCAGGGCGCGACTATCCAGTTGATCGTGAACGGTGTCGACGCCAACACCGCCAGAATCGTTGCAGGCTATGTCGAGGGCGTGTGGGGCAGGTGGCTCGCGCATATCGCCCTGGCGCGCGGCCAGTCCCTGGCGATGCCGGTGCAGATAGAGCAGCGCGTCTGGTACAACAGCGAGCTGCGCAGCCGCAATTTTCTGGTTCCCGGTCTGGTCGCGATCATCATGACACTGATCGGCGCCCTGCTCACGGCGATGGTGATGGCGCGGGAATGGGAGCGCGGCACCATGGAAGCGCTCATGGTGACCCCGGTGAGCATGAGCGAAGTCATCCTGGGCAAACTGATTCCCTACTTCATTCTGGGCATGGGGGGGCTGGCGCTGTCCGTGGCCATGGCAATCTGGCTGTTCGGGGTTCCCCTGCGCGGATCGCTCTGGCTGCTGTTCGGCGCATCGGCGCTGTTTCTGTTAACCGCACTGGGCATGGGCCTGTTCATATCCACCTTGCCAAGAACCAGTTCGTCGCCGGGCAGATCGCCATCATCACGACCTTCCTGCCCGCGTTCCTGCTGTCCGGATTCATTTTTGATATCGGCAGCATGCCCGGCATCGTCCAGACCATCACCCATGTCATTGCCGCCCGCTATTACGTGGCCATCCTGCAAACGGTGTTTCTCGCCGGCAACACCTGGAGCGTGGTACTGCCGAATATGCTCGCCCTGGCCGTGCTGGCTGCGGTCTTTCTCGGCCTGACACGGCTCAAATCCCGCAAACGCCTGGAGTAATGCTTCATGTGGCGGCGCATTCTCGCCCTGATGATCAAGGAGTTCCTGACGCTGCTCAAAGACAAGCGCAGCCGCGTGGTCCTCATCGTGCCGCCGCTGATTCAGTTGATCGTGTTCGGCTACGCTGCGACCTTCGATCTGAAACACGTTCCATTTGCAGTGTTCAGCGAAGATCGCGGCACGATCGCGCGCGACCTGGTAGCGGCATTTCGCGGCTCGCCCAGCTTCGTCGAGGCGGCGCGCCTGGCGCGGGACGAGGATATCGCGCCCATGCTAGACAGCAAACGCGTGCTGATGGTCATCCGCATCGGAGCGCGCTTCAGTGCGGATCTGCAAAACGGACACCCCGCTTCGGTGCAGATCCTGGTCGACGGGCGCAACTCGAATACCGCGCAGCTGGCGGTCAACTACGCGCAGTCCATCGTCAAACGTTTCAACACCGAATGGATCGCGCGTCACGGCGGCAGGCTGCCACCGGCGCATATCGAAATGCGCGCCTGGTTCAATCCCAACCTGGAAAGCCGCTGGTTTTTCATACCCGGCATCGTAGGCGTGCTCACCCTGCTCATCACCATGCTGGTGACGGCGCTGTCGGTCGCGCGGGAGCGCGAACAGGGCACTTTCGATCAATTGCTGGTCACGCCGCTGCGCCCCGGAGAAATCCTGTTGGGCAAAGCCCTGCCGAGTTTCCTGATCGGCATTGCCGAGGCGACGCTGATCATCACAGTCGCGGTATTCTGGTTCAAGATCCCGCTGCTGGGCAGCCTGCTGACTTTGTACACTGGCCTCGCGCTGTTTCTGTTGTCGGCTATCGGCCTGGGCCTGATGATTTCGTCGCTCGCCGTGACCCAGCAGCAGGGATTGCTCGGCGCCTTCTTCTTCATGGTGCCCGCCATCATCCTGTCCGGCTTTGCGACCCCGATCGCAAACATGCCGCCCCTGGTGCAAGACCTGACCCTGCTCAATCCCCTGCGCTATTTCCTGGTGGTCCTGCGCGGCGTCTTTCTCGAGGGCACGCCCTTCCATCTCCTGATACTCCCGTTCATGGCGATGGCATCGATAGGCGCGGTGGCGCTGGCCATCGCGGCCTGGTTATTCAGGCACAGAATGTACTAAAACCCATTGCAAAATGAATTTTGTAACGGCAAACCGCACGCGATAGACGCAGGGAATACCTAACCGCAGCCATGCGCTACGCCAATCTCGACGGCCGTTCCCGCTACTCCAGCCTTGCCAGGATTCTGCAATGGAAATCGGGCTGGCACGAGGAAAAGCGCCCGCGCACGCCGGGCACGGGTGTATCTGTGCCGGTGATTGCCAACGATGGCCGTGCGCTGCGCAAATCCACTGCGGACGCGCTTACCTGGATCGGACACGCCTCCTTCCTGATTCAGCTCGGCGGCAAGAACGCGCTGATCGACCCGGTAATGTCGCCGACCATCGCCGGCTTCATTCCCCGCAACGTCGCGCCGGGCCTGGCCTGGAACGCACTACCGAAAATCGACCTGGTGCTGGTAACGCACAATCACCGCGACCACATGGATGTGCCCACGCTCAAGCGGCTGGGACCGGATCCGGTCTACGTAGTCCCGCGCGGGCTCGGCCACTGGTTCGAGCGCGCGGGCTTGCGCCGGGTGGTCGAAATGGCGTGGTGGCAGCAGGAAGCAATCGAAGGCTTGAACCTCAGCTTCGTGCCGGCGGAGCACTGGAGCCGCCGCACGCTGCTGGATACCAATGCCAGCTGGTGGGGCGGCTACGTCATCGAACGCGGCGGCCTGCGCGTCTACCACTCCGGCGATAGCGCCTGGTTCGACGGCTACGCGCAGATCGGCGCGCGCTGCGGCGTAATCCACGCGGCGATGCTGCCGATCGGCGCCTATGCGCCGCGCTGGTTCATGCGCTCCCAGCACATGGATCCGGACGACGCCGTGCGCGCATTCTCCGCACTCGGCGCCGAGCGCTTCGTCGCCATGCACTGGGGCACGTTCAAGCTCACCGACGAGGATCTGCGCGAGCCGCCCGAGCTGCTGCGCGAAATCTGGAAGCGCGAGAACCTCCCCGATGCTCCCCTGAGAGTTCCGGCGATCGGCGAAACCCTGCGGCTCGGCTGAGGCCTCGCCCTGCCGGCCCTACTCGTCCTCCGCCGGAGTAGTCACTACGATGAAAGTCAGGTCGGAGAGACCCGAGTTGGTAATCGAATGTTCCACGCCGGGCGGGATGTAAATGACGTCGTGCTTGCGCACCACCTGGCGTTTGTGGTCCATTTCCATCATGCCCTCGCCTTCGAGCACGTGATACACCTGTTCCTGCACCTTGTGCGTATGCAGTGCCACATGCGCCATGGGCTGGTAGCAGGAAATGCGATAGTCGATCAGCCGGGAACCCGCCGTTTCCGGGCGCACCAGGGCTTTGGACAGCGCGCCGCCGAAATGGCCGGGGAATTCCTGCCACGGCACCTCGGCCAGGTTGCGAATCAGCGCGGCTTGCTTATTGCTGGTTTTCTTCATGTTTCCTCTATCCTATTTTTCCGGGATGAACTTGGCGCCGAATATCGGCTCTTTGTGCGGAATCGGCGGCAAGGCCCAGGCGCCGGTGCCGGGCGGGCGGATGTTGGCATCCACATGCACATCGATCAGGCAGGGTTTGTTCAGTGCAAGCGCATGCGCCAGTGCGCCCTTGAAATCCTCGGATTTGGTCACCGTGAAACCTTCCACGCCGGCGGCGCGCGCCCAGGCGGCGAAATCGGGGTTGTAGGGTTTCTTCTCCGGCCCCTGGTAGAAACCGGTGCCGATCTCGCGCCCGTCGAAATAGGCGTATTGCAGATCGCGGATTGCGGCCCAGGAAAAATTGTTCCAGACCACCCAGACCGCGGGGATGTCGTATTCCACTGCGGTGCAAAGCACATGCGGCACCATGGTGAATCCGCCGTCACCGCAAATCGATACACAGGGGCGCTCGGGTGCAGCGAGTTTGGCGCCGAGTATCGAACTCGGACCGAAGCCCATGCCGGAATAACCCCAGGTATTGAGCATGGTCTGGGGACGGCGTGCGTTCCAGAACTGCATGAACCAGTTGTGGTGGATGCCGGAATCCAGCGAGATGATCGCGTCATCCGGCAGCACGGCGCGGCAGTCGGCGACTATGCGCTCGGGCCGCAGCGGCGAGGCGTGGATCTCGAAGCTGGGCTTGATGTAGGCTTCCCACTCGGCGCGCCACTTGGCGATATCGGCGCGCCACTGTTGCAGCCGCCCTGACTTGTCCACTTTGCGCCGCGACAATTCGTCCAGAAGCTGCAGCAGGAAAATGCGCGCATCGGCGAGCACGCCCAGATCGGGCGCGTAATTGCGCCCGATTTCGGCGTGATCGACATCGACGTGTATGAGCTTGGACTGCGGAAAGTTCCAGGAATAGCCCGGCATCCAGGACGAGGAAGAGCGGTCGTCAAAGCGCGCGCCTATGCTCAGTACCAGGTCGGTGTGGCGGCCGGCCTGGTTAGCCGGATAGGCACCGTTTCTGCCGATGAATCCGAGCGACAGCGGATCGCGCATATCGATACAGCCCATGCCGTTGGGAGAACTGATCACCGGGATTTGCAGCGCATGGGCGAACTCGGTCAGTTCCTTGCCCGCTTCGGCCAGCGTGACCCCATGGCCGATGAATATCACCGGGCGCTGCGCCGCGAGCAGCATGTCCAGCGCTTTCGCGATGTCCTCGGGCGAGCCGCCGCTGCGGCGCAGTTTGAAACCGTCCCATTCGGGCTCCGGCTTGACCTCGGCCTCCTCCTGAAACAGGTTGAACGGAATGTCCACGTTGACCGGGCCGGGGCGCCCGCTGGTCATGGTGGTCACTGCCTGGCGCAGTGCCAAGGGCAGCATGTCCACCCGGGTCGGCTGAAAGCTGCGCTTCACCACCGGGCGGATCACATTGGGGAAATCCGCCTGATTGTGCCGGTTGAGTTCCTGAAACGGGCCGCGGTTGAACTGCGAAGTGGGCACGTTGGCCGTGATCGCCAGAATCGCCGAGGAATCCGTCTGCGCCACTGCCATCGACATGATCAGATTGGCGGAGCCCGGCCCGGTAGAAGTCAGGGTGGCGACCGGCTGATGTTTCACCCGGAAATAAGCGTCGGCCATATGGCCGGCAACCTGCTCGTGGCGCGGCGAGACCAGCTTGATTTTGTCGCGAACCGCATAGAGCCCGTCCAGCAAGCCGATATTGCCGTGGCCGCAAATGCCGAATACATACGGGATTTTTTCTTTTACCAGGAACTCCGAGATGAGCGTTGCGCCCTTGATTTTCGGCATGATGCGATGACCTTCCAAAAGTTATGCGCCCGATCTGCCTGCGACTTGCGCAAGGCAAACCCAGAAACGGCTAGCGGAGCAGAGTCACGCCCTCAGGTAGCGGGCCTAGGGGATATTTATAAGTCTTCACATAGTCGCATGTCAACCGACATGGTAAAATATGTGCACATTCCCTGCTGCTGAGGGGATCTCGCCAGGCGGGTGCGCAGCAAGCTGGCGAGCCGCGGCAATCAGGCATTCAATCTTAGGAGACAGGCGAAAATGACTATGAGGCTCTGGTATTCCCCCGCATCGCCGTTTGTGCGCAAAGTACTGGTTTTTGCCCACGAAACCGGACTGGCGGACTCGATTGAGCTGGTTCCCGGGAATGTGTGGGAACCGGATACCGAGATCACCAAAGACAATCCATTGGGAAAGGTACCCGCCCTGTCTACGCCTGAGGGGGTGTTTGCGGGGTCCTATCTGTGCTGCGAATATCTCGATTCGCTGCATGCCGGCGCCCGCCTGATTCCATCCGAGCCGGCCGAGCGCTGGCCTGTATTGCAGCTGCACGCCTTTGCGGACGGCATCATCGAGGCCACGGTCGCCAGCATCACCGAACAGTTGCGCCGGCCGAAAGAGTACGTTTACCAGGGCACGCTGGACCGGCAGAAGGACAAGAGCGTCCGGACGCTGGACCGGATCGCCGCGATGAAACTGGCGCAAACGACCAACATCGCGACGATTACCCTGGGCTGCGCCCTCGGCTATCTGGATTTTCGCGCACCGCAACTCGCCTGGCGCGAGGGGCGCGACGGGTTGAGCCAGTGGTACGAAACGTTTTCAGCGCGCAAATCCATGCAGGCGACCGTGCCGCACGTTTAGCAGCGCCCGAGTGCTCGCGCGCCGGCCTGGGGCTCAGGCTTCCTGAACGATCGCCTTGCCGAATCCCTTGCCGCTTTGCCGGTATTCGGCGCGCGGCGGGCTGAAGATATCCAGGATGAGCGCACCCTCGCTGCCGGTGCGCACGCCGTGGGGCACGCCGCCCGGGGTATGCCAGAATTCTCCTGCAGTCGCGTCCACCTCCTCGCCGCCCTGGATGCGCGTGCATTGACCCTCCAGCAGCACGCCCCACTGCTCTTCGGGATGGCTGTGCACATTGCCGGTCGCATTCGGCTCGACGCGTACCACCGAGAGCATCACGTTTTCGCCCGGAAAGATCGACGTAGTGACGCCCTTCGCCAGCTCGCGCTGAATCCCGCGCGTGTCCCCATGCAGGCGAAATACCCAGTCTGCCTTGTTCATATGCCGTACCTCCTAGTCATCATGATCCTCAATCAGATCAGCGACTGCCGCTGTCCCTGCCATCGCCGATCAAGGCGCACAAGGCGTCCAGGCCCATGGTATAGGAGTGCAGGCCGAAGCCGGCGATGACGCCGCGGGCGGTTTCCGCCGTGACCGATTTGATGCCGCGCTTGTCGATATTGCTCATGTGCACTTCCACGTAGGGAACACGCAGCGCGCGCAGGCAATCCCGCAACGCGTATCCCGCGTAAGAAAACCCGGCCGGATTCATCAGCAGGCCGTCCACCCCTTCTTCCGCCGCGCGAAAGACGCGGGCGATCGCCTCGCCCTCGACATGCGCATAGTAGATTTCGAGCTGGAAACCTGTTTCGCGCGCGTGGCCCTGCAGCAGCAGATCGAGTTCTGCGGCGCTGGTCGTGCCATAGATCTCCGGCTCGCGCTTGCCCAGATAGGCCATGTTGGCGCCTTGCACGAGGAGTATTCTGGTCATTTCAGTCCACCATTCCCGGGAGTACGATGCCGCCGCGATGCACGCAAGTTCGGCGCGGCAACGCGGCTTGAACGTTTGTGCCTCCGCTTTTCACTCTATAGATCGGACAAAGGCGTGGTCCGCGCCTTGCTATCCTTGAACTTCATCAACCGGATGACTTCGCCCAGTTCGGCATGCAGGGTATCCAGCCGGCGCTGCGGAAGATCCGCGAGGGCCTGTTGCAGAACACCGACCAGCGGGCGCGGCGCCTTACTCAGAATTTTTGCACCTTTGGACGTAATCTCCAATTGCACCACGCGGTGATCCTTTCCGGTACGTATCCGTTTTACCAGCGACAATTCCTCCAGCCGCCGCAGCATATTGCTCGCCGTGGACAAATGCACCCCCAGCCGACGTGCGAGATCACTCACTTTGATGCCGGGTGCCTCCGCGATTTCCGCCATCGCCCACAGTTGCGCGCCGCTCATCCCGCACTCTTTTTCGATCCACTGATAGTGCCGTTTGATCGAGCGCAACAGCACTCGAAATTGTTTCAATACCTCGAGCCGTTTCTTCTGGCCGGGTGAAGTGGCTGCAGAAGCCGCGGGCGTGTCCTCACTGTTAAGGCCGGAATTGCTTGCTTTGCGTTTTTCCATTTTTGTTTTACGCCGCCGTGTTTGAAGAATCGGATGTCGCAATCGCCTCAAAAAAAGCTAACCGGCTAGCGTCCATGCGATATGCGAAAGCACAGCCCGCTTGCCTATGCGGTCAGGCAGATTCCACCGCAGAGTGTATCGCTACGCGCGCGATTGCGGCTAGCGTATTTGCGCAGAATTTGTATGCGCCGGTCAATTTATTTCTGGAACACCATGTTTTTGCCTTGATTAAGCCCCCGCTGCGAGGGAACCCGGAGATCGCAAGCTAAGGCGAAAATATGATATTGCGCAAAATCTTTGTTTCAAATACCATGACCATGCTTCCATGGGTTCCAGCCTTTGTTCCGCCGAATCCGGCAGAGGTGTTGTTTCGACCCTAATCGAGGAGGAGGAGGAGACCGCCAGAAAAATCGGACCGTACTGCGTGAGTGACCGGAAGTGTCACGCGCGTCGAGTCCCTGCGGTGAGCGTGAGCGGTCGTTGGCGGCATTGCCGAAGACCGTTCTTGATAGGCTGCCGGACAGCGTTCGGGCGGCCTATTTTTTTTGCCGCTGCCCGGCGTGCGAGAAAAAGCGCCAAACACCCACTGCGTACATGGCCCCGAACGCGACCAATGCCGCTGCGGTGACGGCGAACAAGCCGCCCAGACCGAGCGCAAATGCGCGCGTCGCGAGTGTGCAGCCAGCCGCAATGATCAGTATCCGCAGGCTGACGCACAGCAGCGGCCACAACATGCGACCGGTGCCCTGAAACGAAAAGTACAAGGCCATTCCCAGGCCAAGGAAGGCATAGCTCGGCCCGGCGATATGAAAATACTGGGTAGCGACCGCGAGCACTTCGGGGTCGCGCGTGAACGCGCCGGCCCATAGCCGCGGTGCGACGGCCACCACGGTACCGATGGCGCCGCAAATGCCTGCCGCAAACAATCCGCCGGTCCAGGCGATTCTGCGTGCCCGCTCGAACTGGCCCGCACCGACATTGGTTCCGACCATGGCGACCAGCGTGGCGCCCAGGCCAAACACTATGGGTATCTGCAGATACTCGAGTCGCGCACCTATGCCATAACCTGCAAGCGCTGCCGCGCCATAAACGCCGACGAAGCCGGTCGTCACTGCGACCGCCGTATTGATCAGCGCGGCATGTACACAGGCCGGCACGCCGACCTTCAATATTCGAGAGAAATAAGGCCAGCACGGACGGCAGGGCCGCAGGGAAACCAGCGTTGCGCCGCGCAGTATGCGCCAGCCGAGGAGAACGCTGCCGGCGAAATAATAGGCGACCAGCGCAAGCGCCGCGCCGCGCAGCCCGAAGCCAGGCAGCGGCCCTGCTCCGAAAATGAGCAAGGGCGACACTGCGATCATGACCAGCGCGCCGGCCACCAGGATCACGGCGGGCGTGCGCATATCGCCGCTGCCGCGCAGCACACTCGCCAGGCTGTTCATCAACCATGCGAATACGGCGCCCCCGAACACGATATTTGAATACGCGAGTGCGTCGCCGAGCGTCGCCCCGTCTCCGCCGAGCAATCGATACAGGCTCGGGCCGAAAACCAGCGCCCCGATGGTGAAACCGGCGCCCAGCGCCAACGCGATCAGCACGGCATGCCAGGCGAGCGCTTCGGCATCGTCCTGACGGTGGCCGCCGAGCGCCCTCGCGATGGCGGAGGAAATGCCCCCGCCCATGGCCCCAGCCGACATCATCTGCATCAGCATCACGACCGGGAATACGAGCGAAACTCCGGCCAGTGCCTGCGTACCCAGTCGTCCGACGAAATAGGTCTCCGCAATATTGACCGCCAGCTGCGCACCGACCAAAGCGATGTTTGGCACCGAAAGGCGCAGCAGCGTTGCGAGGATCGGCCCTTCGAGCAGGCGCGCGCGCGCGTCAGGCGGCGAAACAGGGCGTGCAGCTTGATTGGGCGAGCGCAGCATGTGCGGCATTATTGCAGAGATACGACGACGGGCGCGCATCCGCACCAGCCGCGGCGACGCAAGCGCGCATTGCAGTGAACACCGGAAAAGGCGGACAATTGCGCCTGCGCAAGCACCAGCCGCATGGCCATCCCCTACAATTGCTTCAGGAGAACAACATGAGCAACCATGTCTACAAGCACATCGAACTCACCGGATCCTCTACCAAGAGTATCGAGGACGCCGTCGATGGCGCCATCGCCAAGGCCTCGCAATCCGTGCGCAATATTCACTGGTTCGAGGTCGTGGAGACGCGCGGCCACGTGGAAAACGGGAAAGTGGCCCACTGGCAGGTAACGATCAAGGTGGGTTTCACCCTGGAGGACTGATCAGGATTGCCTGCTGTCAGTTTTCCATCCCGGCCACGGCTTGCGGATTGTGGCTGCGGCTGGTGAGCCAGATGCCGCCGAGTATCATCGCCATGCCGGCGACGTGGAACAGGCGCAAACTCTCGCCCAGAAATGCGATGGCGAGCACGCTCGCAAACACCGGCATGAGGTGCATGAACATGCCGGCCTTGTTGGGACCGACGCGCGCAACAGCGTTGTTCCAGAAGATATAGCCCACCACCGAGGGGAACACACCAACGTAGGCGAGACCGGCCGCCGCCCCTGCCGTCCAGGTAATGTGCATACTCTGTGAAAGCGACCAGATGTACACGGGCAGCATGGTGACCACGCCGACGATCGCATTCGCGCCGAGGAGGCCGAGCGGATGCAGGTCCGGCGGCCGCCAGCGCAGGCAAACCGTGTAAAGCGCCCATAGCAGCATCGACGCGAAGATCCACAGGTCGCCGCGATTGAGCGATAGCGACAGGATCAGCATCGGGTCGCCGCGGCCGACAATAATCAATACCCCGGTCAGCGAGATCGCAACGCCCGCCCACTGCGAAGCGCGCAGACGCTGGCCCAGGAATGCCCAGGAGATCGCAATGATGATCACGGGCACGAAAGAATTGAGAATGGAACCGCTCACGGCGGTGGTGTACTTGAGGCCGGTGTACGAGGCCAGATTGCAGAAGGTCGTACCGAGCACGCCGAGCGCGAGCATGATCCGCCACGAGCGGCGCATCGCCGGCCAACCGCGCACCAGGTGCGGCCAGGCGAAAGGCAGCAGCAGAACGATCGCGCTCACCCAGCGCCAGAATGCGAGCGAGTACGAAGGTACGTCGTCCCGCAACGCGCGCCCGGCGATCCAGTTCAAAGCCCAGAACAGGACCGCGGCGGCGAGCAGCAGGTAGGGCGAAAAGCGGGCAAGGACGGCACTTTGTGGCAAGTGCGAGGTCGGTGCTGGAGAATGCGCGATTATAGGGTGGTCGCCATCGCCCGCCCCAGCCCGCGGTGTCCCGTTCAATTCTGGCCAAGCACGGCGAGCATCGCCTCGACATCGACGATCTTGTCGCGCGGCGCGCCGCGCCGCGCTCCGCGCGCGACCTCGACATCATCCAGCTGCTTCCAGTCGCTGAAGGAGACGGGCTGCACGCCGCGCTCGCGCAGCAGGGCAAGGATAGCGTCGCGATCCGGCAGCGCGCGCGCTTCAAGTTTGGCGCCATCGGCCATCATATGTCCGACGACCTGGGCGGACGCGCGCTTATGCTCCCCGATCAGCCCCTGCGGCCCGCTGCGCGCCCAGCCGACCACATACTCGTTGGCAATGACTGCACGGGTAGCCGGATCGACGGCACGGCCATCCTCGTTGGCAATGACCCGCGCTTGCTCGTCGTAAGGGACGCCGGCAATGCGTTCCGCCGCATAGCCTATCGCCGGCAACACCATGCCGACATCGAGCACTTCGATCGCGCCGGTACCGCGGGCGGCAACGGAACCGTCGGGCCGTGTTTCGAGACGGTTCTTCTCGATCGCGATGCCGGCCACCCTGCCTTCGGCATCGGCGATGATCTGCGTAGGCGAGACAAGAAAGCGCAAGTGGAGTTTTTTTGCATCCGCGCGCGGCGCTTTCGCTGCGAGGGCACGGAGAACCTTCAGGTTCCTGTCCGTTTCCGCGTTGCCGGTGGAGTGCGCACAGCCCGCAAGCTCGCCAGCTGCAATCACCGGGTCCGCCGCCTCCATCGTGCCGAGTTCCTTGATTTCAGCCGAGGAAAACGCCGCTTGCTCCGGTCCGCGCCGCCCGAGCATGAATACTTCACGCACCTTGCTATTGCGCAAGGTTTCCAGCGCGTGCGCGGCGATATCGGTTTTTTCGAGTTCCGCCGGCGTGCGCAGCAGTATCCGCGCGGCGTCGACCGCCACGTTGCCGTTGCCCACCACCGCGACGCGCTCTACCGACAAATCGATGCTCGCGTTGCGATAGTCGGGATGTCCGTTGTACCAGCCCACGAACACCGTCGCCGGCGTGCAGCGCGCAATGCCTTCGCCGGGAATACCCAGACGGCGGTCAGCTTCGTTGCCGGTGGCGTAGACAATCTGATGATAATGCCGGCGCAGTTCCTCCACCCTCACGTCACGCCCAAGGCAGACATTTCCCAGAAACCTGAAAGTCGGACGCGCGGCCGTGGCCGCAAAGACGCGGATTACCGTTTTGATCTTCTGGTGGTCGGGCGCGACCCCTCCCCGCACCAGGCCGTACGGGGTCGGGAGACGCTCGAATAGGTCGACATCGACTGCCGCGTCAGTGCGCCTCAATAGCGCCTCTGCCGCGTAAAAGCCGGCCGGGCCGGAACCGATGATTGCGACGCGCATGCGCTATTTTAACCGCCGGGACGGCATTAAGATATTGCAGCAGTTGGGCACAGTTCTTCCCGAAGTTCGTGTTAGCCAACTCCGCGGCGACAACCGTCATCCCGGGCACGGACCGGCCGGAATACGCGCTCGACAATCTGAATGCGACGCGCGGCCGCATCCCCGACGCGCGCATGCGCGAGCAAATGCTGGGCTATTGGGATCAGCTGGTCTGATCACGCGCGCCGCCGGCGGCGGAGCGGGTATCAGCCCGACCGGGAACGCGGCAGGACCAGTTCGGCGATCAGCCCTTTGCCCTCGGGGGCATTGCGCAGGTGGATCTCGCCCCCGTGCCAGCGCGCAATATTGCGCGCGATGGAAAGACCCAGACCCGTACCCCCGCTGTCGCGATTGCGCGACTGCTCCAGGCGGAAAAACGGCTCGAACACCCGCTCCAGTTCCTGTTCGGGGATGCCCGGGCCGTCATCGCGCACGGTGATGCGCAGGGACTTGTCGTCATCCTCGATATAGACCCGCGCCCGTACACCGTAGCGCAATGCGTTTTCGATCAGATTGTCGATGCAGCGGCGCATCGCCTGCGGGTGCGCGTTGTACGGACCGCGAGGCGCGCCCTGCACGCTCACGTCGCGGCCGGTGTCGACCCAGTCTTCGCACAGGCTGTCCACCAGCGCCCCCACGTCCAGAGGGTGGCGCTGCGGCTCATTGCCCAGGCTCTTGAAGAACTCCAGCGCCGAACCGGCCATCGCCTCCATCTCATCCAGGTCGCGCACGAACTTCGCCCGGCTGTCTGCGTCCGGAATCATTTCCGCCCTGAGCCGCAGCCGGGTAATCGGCGTCTGCAGATCGTGCGAAATGGCGCCGAGCATGCGCGCGCGTTCCAGTACGTAGCTGCGCATGTCCAGACGCATGCGGTTGAAAGCGTGGATCACGCTGCGCACCTCGCTCGGTCCGTGCTCCGGCAGCGATGCGCCCTCGGGTTCGGCGCCGACTTGATCGGCGGCGCGCGCGAGTCGTTCCAGCGAACGCGTAATCGCGCCCACCGCGACCGCGCCGAGCGCGGCGAAAATGGCGAGCGTGAGCAGCAGCCTGGGCAGCAATGATTCGATCCGGCTGAGCGGCTCCTGCGGAATGCGCGCGTAGAACACTGCCATGGTGCCGTCTTCCAGCGGGATTTGCGAGACGATCGAAAATGTGCCCGGAAGGATGAAATAGAAATGGCGTGCAATCCACTGCTCGAACGGGCTGGTGTCGACCGCCTCGTAACGGGCGGGGCGCGCTGCCCGCCCCAGGCTGGTGATTTGCACCGTGGCGCTCCATTCCGATCGGAGGTAACGCTTGATCAGTTCGGCAAGCGCGCGCTCATAGCGGTCGTGTTCGGCGTAGCCTTTTCCGACGGCGACCGGCGCGCCTCCCAGGACGACGCTGAAACTCGGTCCGTTCAGTTCCTCGATCACCGCGCCGCGCTGCTCTGTGGAAAGACGGTTCAGGATCCGCGCGGACTGCGCAATCCGCAGCGCCGTCTGCTGTGCGCCAAGCCGGTACACGCCGCTGCCGCGGTCGAAGAAGTTGACCACCTGGCTGGCGAGCTCGGCGAGCACCAGTCCGGTGATCAGCACCAGCAGCGTACGGCCGAACAGCGAACGCGGCAGCAGCTTCATCCGTCCAGCCGCTCGACTGCCGCAGCGAGCACATAGCCCCCGTTTCTCACGGTCTTGATGATGCGCGGCTCGCGCCCGTTGTCGCGCAGCAGTTGCCGCAGCCGGCTCACCTGCACGTCGATGCTGCGATCGAAAGGGCTTGCCTCGCGCCCGAGCGTCAGGTCCACGAGCCTGTCGCGATCGAGCACGCGATCGGGGTGAGTGAGAAACACCGTCAGCAACCTGTACTGCGCGCCGCTCAGCGGCACGATCACGCCCTGCGGATCGGTCAAATGCCGTGCAGTGCAATCCAGGGTCCAGCCGGCGAAACGCATGCGCTTCGCATCGCCGTGTGACATGGGCAGCGCGCGCGCACGCCTCAGGACGCTTTTGATGCGGGCAAGCAATTCGCGCGGATTGAACGGTTTTCCGAGATAGTCATCCGCGCCCATCTCGATGCCGATGATACGGTCGATTTCCTCGCGGCGCGCGGTGAGCATGATCACGGGAAGATTGGATTTCGCGCGCAGATCACGGCACAGCGACAGCCCGTCCTCGCCGGGAAGCATCAAATCGAGAACCACCAGATCCGGGCGGTCGGCCTCCAGTGCGCTGCGCATCGCCGTTCCGTCGCGCGCCACGCTCACCCGATAGCCGTTCAGCGTCAGATACTCGGCAACCAGGTTGCGGATCTCGGCGTCGTCGTCGACGACCAGTACATGTCCTTGACTATCCATCGCGTCCCAATTTAGCACCCCGGCGGCAGCGGCGCGCCTGCACTGATGTATCGTAATGTAACAGCGCTGCGCAGGTGCAACAGTACGCAATATTCCCGGCTTTTCTGATACCAAGTCCCTGCTGGACGCAATCACCCATTTACACGGCTGGGTTGTAATGGCGCTCGACACCTCGGCCCCGCCGCGGGTCGAATAGCCGAAAACCAACCCATAGGAGCCTTACCATGAATGTCAAACTGATTGCCGCAGCGATTGCAACCCTTGCACTGGCCGCTTGCAGCCCGGATATCACCCCCCAAGCCGCGGCCCCTGCCGCCCCGGTGGCAGCTGCCGCTCCCGCACCCGCCCCTGCTGCCGAACAGGTAGTCGCCAAGGCGGATGCGCCCGCCACCGCGCCGGCCATGCAGGAAGAAAAGAAAGATGCACCCGCCGCCCCCGCTGCGGAAGTCAAGAAAGAAGAAGGCGAGAAAAAAGCCAACTAGGCATCAGCAATCGGGACTTCCTTCGTTCGATAGCGAAGGAGTTCCGCGGCGCGCCGCTTTTGATCAGCCGGGCACAGTTCTTCCCGGTGTCAAGGCGGCGCGCAGCCCCAGCGTCAGCGGCAACACCAGCAGCACAAGCCCAGCGATGACAGCGAACGTGCGCGGCACGCCGATGCTGTCGCCGATCAGGCCGTAGAGCGCAGGCGAGGCTGCGCCCGCACCGATGGTAAGCGTGTAAAAGACGCCGAAGGCGCGTGCGCGCCGTTCACCCGGCACGAGTTCCGCCACCGTCCCGTAGAGTACCGACGAAGTGCCGTTCAGGACGACGCCGAGCGCCGGTAGCAGCAACATCGAATACTCCAGGGAAAGCGGCAGCAATGCGACGATGCCGGCGGCAGTGGCGATCTCGGTCAGAATCGTGGTGCGCAACACGCCCGCGCGCGCCGCGATCAGGCCACAAATGAATTTGCCAGCGGCACCGCCCGCAAACGTAAGGCTCAGTGCGAAGCCGGTCTGCGTGACCGAGGCGCCTTTCGCGATCAGCACGAAAGGCAGCAGGGTCAGAAAACCCATGCGCGTGGCGCTGTCGATCACGCCGATCGCCGACAGCGAGATAAAGCCCCGGTTTAGCAGCACGCTGCCTGCGCCAATTGCGCTCGTCCGGGCAGGCGGCGCAGCGGACGCCGCCGCTTGGGATAGCGCCTGATGCAGCGCGCGCGGCACGGCAAACCAGATCGCGAGCGCGCCGACCAGGCCGATCATGCCCATCAGCGAAGTCACCGCATGCCAGTCGAAGAGCGCGAGCAGCGCCGCGCAAAGCGCAGGCAACAGCACCTTGCCGACATCGCCGGAGAAATTGTAGGTGCCCAGGGCGGTGCGCAGTTGCGCGCCTTCAAACACGCGCGAAGTCAGCGTCGAGGCGAGGGGATGCTGTACGCTCGCACCCGCCCCGCTCAGCATAAGGCAGAGCGCAAGGCCGAGATATCCCCCGGTCCATCCTGCAAGAATGAAACCGACCGCAGCGACCAGCGTGCCGAGCGCAAGCAGCACGCGTTCGCCGACGCGCTCGGCGAGCAGGCTCGCGGGCACCTGCAAGGCCGCCATCGAGCCGGAGTAAAGCGTTTTCAGCAGGCCGACCTGCGCGAACGACAGGCCGAAAGCAAGCTGCCAGACTGGAAACATCACGTACAGCAAATCGGAGAAGCCGTCGTGCAGCGCATGCGCACCGCAGCAGGCCGCGAGCGTGCGCCGGCTGCGCGGAGGTGCGGGTTGCGTTGACCTAGCCGGTGTATCGGCGCTCATGCCGATGCGTCAACGATCAAAAGGCCGCTGAAGTATTTCTTGTAATAACCCCGGTCACGGGTAAGAAGCCGGTCGCACTGGCTGGCGGCATGTGCGCCAATCAGGAAATCGCCGATTACGCGGTCGCGCTTTCCTCCTGCGGTCCGGTATTTTTTCCAGCTTACGCCTGCAAGCGTCGCGGCTTCCTCCTGCAGCGAAGAGAACACGACTCCCAGCGTGCGCATCGCCCGCTCGAACGCCTCATTGCTGGCAAACGCCCCGCGCGTTTCACTCCAGACGATGTCGCAGGCGACGACAGAACCCTCGTTGAGGACTGCACGCAAGGCCAGGGCCGATGCGGCACCGAAGCGGGGATCGGCACCGAATACGTCGATGAGGACGCTTGTGTCGACCGCAGTGATCATTTTGCAGGATCGCCGCGCAGGGCGCGGAGGAATTTGTCGGTGTCGATTCGGCCGCCGAGGCAACCGAACACCTGGGAGACCGGGTCGGTTTCCGCCTTGCGGACAAGCAGCGTGCCGTTTTTGGCAGAAAACTCCAGCGCCGTTCCGGGGCGGATGCCGAGCTTGTCCCGCAGCGGTTTCGGAATGGTCACCTGCCCGCGCTCCGCGACTATTGCTTTCATGGGCTACTCAAGAGATGTTGGAATATGTAACATTATACATGTATCACGCATCTAAAAGTATGCATTGGCGGTTTGCATTTCACTGCCGCGTCGCTACCAGCCGTGCGGCAAGCTCTTGGGATGGCAGATCGAGGGATGGGTTTGGTAGAACCGTTGCGTTTGATTGTTGGCGCGCGTGCCATATTGACCATCGTGCGCGACCTATGCCGATCTACCCGCATTTACCAAATTCTTTGATGAAATAATCGTTTTCTGAATTTTGTGCTGACCGCTTTGCTTGCGCAGTGTCGCCAATCTCCGTCGCGCAAAGAACAATCCTCTCCTCAATTACACGCCTCGGGTTTGTGCCAGCCGCGCCCGGGAATCGCGTCGATTAGCGTGCATGTATACTTGTTCGATGGGGCGCTGCAAATCTGCGCGGCGTCCCCGTTTTCGACCACCCTGCCTTCGCGCATCACTGCGATCCGATCGCACATTTCGGACGCCACGCGCAAATCGTGTGTAATGAAGATCATAGTGAGCTTGTAGTCGTGCTGCAGCGCGCGCAGCAGATCGAGCACCTGCGCCTGCACCGAGACGTCGAGCGCTGAGACGGGCTCGTCGGCGATGAGCAGCTTCGGCTGCAGAGCCAGCGCACGCGCGATGCTGATACGCTGCCGCTGGCCACCGGAGAATTGGTGGGGAAATCGCGAGAGCGAGTTGGTATCGAGGCCCACGCGTTCGAGAAGCTCTCGTGCTCGCGCCATCGCCACACTACGGTCCTCGCCGTAGACCAAGGGGCCTTCGGTCAGAATGCGCTCTATCCGATGCCGCGGATTGAGCGAGCCATAAGGGTCTTGGAACACCATCTGGATGTCACGTCGCAGCGGCCGCCGGTCGCGCCGGCCCAGCCGGGCCAGGTCTCTGCCGTTGAATTCGACATTTCCATGGTCCGGAACCAGCAGCCCGACGATCACCTTGGCCAGCGTCGATTTTCCGGATCCGGATTCGCCGACTACGCCCAGTGTCTCGCCTGCCGACACTTCCAGGTTCACCGCGTCGAGCGCACTAACAACGCGTCCGCCCCGTCCTGCAAATGCCTTGGAAACGTCGCGCACGGCAAGCAGCGGGGGAACCGCCGCAGTGCCGTCCGAAGACGCTCCTGCCGTCACGCGTAGCTCGGGCACCGCGGCGATCAAGCGTCGGGTGTACGGATGCGAAGGACGCCGCAGCACGTCGGCCGTGGGCCCCGACTCGACGCACTCCCCCCGATACATAACCAGCACATGGTCGGCGATGTCATTGACGATGCCGAAGTCGTGGGTGATGAACAATACACCGATTCCGCGCGTTCGCTGCAACTCGCGAATAAGTGTGAGAATCTGGGCCTGGGTCGTCACGTCGAGCGCAGTGGTCGGCTCGTCGGCAATCAGCAGACGCGGCGCCAGCGCAAGCGCAATCGCGATCATTACACGCTGCCGTTGTCCTCCTGAAAGCTGGAACGGGTAAGCGCGACGCATGCGATCCGGGTCGGGCAGTTGCACATCGACCATCAACGCAAGCACGCGCTGCAAGCGAGCGCCAGCGGCGAGGCTGGTATGGGCGCGCAATACCTCGTCGATTTGATCGCCGACCTGCATGATGGGGTTCAAGGCCGACAAGGGCTCCTGAAAGATCATGCCCACCGCGGTACCGCGCAGCATCCGCTGCTGGCTCTCCGGCAGAGACGTCATCTCGTATGCGCCCAGGTGGACGCGCCCGCCGGTAAGCGCGATCCCATGCTTCGGCAGCAATCCGATTACGGCGTGCGCGATCATCGACTTCCCGGATCCTGACTCCCCGACCAAGCATACTGTTTCGCCAGGCTGCACCTCGAAGCTCACCTGCTTGACCGCCATAGCACGCTCACCGCCCGAGGTGATTGCCACATCGAGGTTCTCCACACGCAGGACAGCCTCCCCGCGTCCCGCGTTCACTCTGCTACCTCGGTCCGGTGAAGCCGTGGATTGAGCGCGTCGTTTAGCCCTTCTCCGACCAGATTCAGCGATAGAACCGTGAGCAGTATCGCGAGGCCGGGAAAAACGCTCATCCACCACGCCTGTCACATCACTGTCCGCGAAGCACCAATGATATATCCCCAGCTCATCATGTTCGGGTCGCCCAGGCCGAGGAAACTCAACGCCGACTCGAGCAGGATCGCCGTAGCTACCATCATCGATGCAGTCACGATGATGGTGGAGACGCTGTTGGGCAGGATGTGGCGCAGGATGATGGCAAGATCCGACTGGCCGCCGAGGATCGCCGCCTGCACATACTCCCGCGAACGCAGGCTCAAGAACTCGGCCCGCACCAGCCGCGCCAGCGGCGGCCAGGACACCACGGCGATGGCGCCAATGATCGCCACGATGCTCGGGTTGAAGATTGCGACCAGAACTACCGCGAGCACAAAGCTCGGAATTGTCTGAAAGAACTCGGTGAATCCGACGATCGCGTGATCGACCCATCCGCCAAAGTAGCCCGCCAGCGCACCCAGCGTGACACCGATAAGAACCGCGACCAGTGTCGAGATCAGCGCCACCAGCAGTGACACCCGTGCGCCGTGCGCAATTCCGGCCGCGATGTCGCGCCCAAGCATATCGGATCCGAGCGGCAGCCCGGCGCTGAGGGGCGGTTCGAACGGCGCTCCATTCATGTCCCATGGGCTCCCGGGAAACAACCACGCAGCCCCCAGCGCGACCACGATTACTATCGCGAGCACGATCGAACCGAATACCGCTCCCCGATTGCGGGCGTAGGTTTGAAGGAACGGGCTCATCGGGAAGGCTTCGCCGAGAAACAATGAGGGGCAAGAAGCTTCATTGCGGCGGCGCGCACCAGAATAGACTCACTTGAGATCGATCCGTGGATCGACCGCGGCGTACAACAGGTCGGTCAACAGGTTAATGATCACCACCAGAATCGAGATCACGAGAAAGATGCCAAGCAGCACGGGGTAGTCGCGCTGACTCACCGCTTCGAAAGCCAGCCGGCCGATCCCCGGCCAGGCGAAGATGGTCTCTACGACGATCGAACCTCCGACCAGGCCCCCGGCGTGAATACCGGCATAGGTGATCACCGGGAGGAGCGCGTTGCGAAGTACATGGCGATACATAACCTCGCGTTCGGTCAGCCCCTTGGCGCGTGCCGTCTTGACGAAGTCCATCTGGCTTACCTCGAGCATCGAGGCGCGGGTAAGGCGTGCGTAGGTCGCCATGTAGAATAACGACAGCGTGAGTACCGGCAGGATCGCGTGACGCGCGACATCGAGAACCGCGCTGGCACCCAGCAGCGCTGCCCCCGTGGTCGACATCCCGTAGGCGGGCAGCCAGTCGAGCTTTACCGAAAAGACAAGCACCAGCAGCAACCCCGCCCAAAAGATCGGTGTCGCGTAGAACAGCAGCGCTCCCGTGGTGATCGCGCTATCGGCCCATGAGCCGACGTTGCGCGCCGACCATACGCCGAGCATAACGCCTGCGGCAAGAGACAACAGGAAGGCGCAGCCGGTCAGCAACAGCGTCGCCGGCAGCCGCTCCGCAATCAACTGGGCCACCGGCTGCTGCTGCCGGTGCGAGTACCCAAGGTCGAGACGCGCGGTGTTCGACAGGTAGATGTAGAGCTGGGTCGGCAGCGGCTTGTCGAGTCCGAACTGCTCTCGCAGTTGAACTAGGTACTTCTCGTCGGCGGCACCGGACTGTCCAGCGAGAACCTGCGCCGGGTCGCCCGGCGCCATGCGTACCAGGAAGAAGTTGGCGACCGCGATCGCACAGACCACCACTACCGCCTTGACAATTCTGATCAGCAGGAACCGCGCACGCGACATCTGTTCTCCGAACGCCCTGTTTGGCGTCAGTTCGTCCCGACCCGGACCCTGCTACGCCCTGCCTTCAAAAGCGACCAGAAAATCCCGGGCGAGGCTCCCCAGCTCGTCGTGCAGATACCCACCCTCCTGTACCAGGACCGTCGGTAACCCCAGCTTGCCGAGCGACTCCGCCATTTGCACGAATCCGGCAGTGGTTACCTTATGTGCGCCGTGCGGATCCTTTTCGTGCGCGTCGAAACCAAGTGAGATCACGACCGCTTGCGCTGAAAACTCGCGCACACAGGCCATGACATTGGCGAAAGCGGCAAGGACTTCGGTGTCGCCGCTGCCCACAGGGAACGGCACATTGAGATTGGCACCTCGCCCCTCGCCCGCTCCGCGCTCGTCCACATTGCCCGAGTAAAACGGGTAGAAGCCCGAGGGATCGCCGTGGATCGAGGCGAACAGCACGTCGCCCCGATCGTAGAAAATCTCCTGAGTGCCGTTTCCGTGATGTACATCAATGTCGACAATGGCCACGCGCATGCACTGCGCCCGCAATGCCTGCGCTGCGATCGCCGCGTTGTTGAGGTAGCAGAATCCGCCAGCACGATCTGCCGTTGCGTGGTGGCCTGGAGGCCGGCACAGTGCGTACGCTGCGCCGGCCCCATCGCATACGAGACGGGCCGCCTCGGCGGCACACCCCGCTGCTGCTCGCACCGCCTCCCAGGTGCCGGCGACAATCGGACACGCCGTATCCTGTGTGTAATAGCCGACCCTGCCTACGATGCCCGTCGGGCGGCTTCGAAATCGGGGGCCCGGATGAACATTGGGCACGATTTCGTCGCTGGACCCGGGCAATTGCTTCCAGGCTTCATAGCTGGCGCTGAGAAAATCAACCAGACCGGCATCGTGCACGGCGAGGATCGGCGCCAGCCCGTGCTCGCGCGGAGCGACGAACTCGAACCCGGACTCACCCAGAACTGCTGCGATCCGCGTCGCGCGCTCCGCAATTTCCGGCGTCGGTGCCACCTGCCCCGCCTTGATGAACGAGCGCGGGCGATGCAGCGCATGTGCCTGGCTGAACACGACCTTCACTTGGTCGCCCCCGACTTTGCGGACCTTGTCGGCACGGTCATTTCACAATGTACACCGACTCGAAGGTCTCATTCACACCGATTGCCGAGGTGACGACGTTGCGCACCTTCTTGTTATAAATGGTCGGGAAATTGATCTCGACCAGCCAGGCGAGCGGAACGTCGTCGACCAGGATCTTCTGCACTTCGGAGTAGTAGTTCTTGCGGTCGCCGTCCTTGGTCGCCACCGCGGCCTTGGCAAACAGTTCATCCACCTTTGCGTTGCTGTAGCCGGAGGTGTTGGTGTACGGAATTCCCTTCTTGATGTTCGACGAAATATAGGTCCGCGCCACACCAAGCGCAGGATCACCGTACTGGGTCAGGTAGCTCACCAGCATTTCGAAGTCCCAGTTGGCCAGCCGCTGCGTCCACCCGGCCGCGTCGGTCGACTCGGCGACCACCTTGATTCCCACCTTCCCAAGACTCTGCCGGATGGTTTCGTTCAGCCGATTCCACGTCTCGCCGTAGGGCAGTCCAAGAAGCTTGACGGTCACTCGGACGCCGTCTTTGTCCTTCGCGAGGCCCATTTCGTCGAGCAGGGCTTCGGATTTCTTCAGGTCGGTCGGATACCGGTTGACGCCGGGTTCATAGAACCGCGTAGTGCTTGACACTGGCCCGGTAGCGACCTTGGCCTGTCCGAACCAGATTCGGTCGCGAATAAAAACGCGGTCCAGCGCATACATGACCGCCTGCCTGAAGCGCTTGTCATCCATCGGTTTGATGCGGTTGTTAAACTCAATCCAAGCCAGCGGGCCCAGGAACTCGTAGCCTTGGTTGGTCACCTCGAAATTCGCGTTGCCCTTGAATCGCGCAACATCGAACAATTCGATGTCGCTGAAACTCGTCAAATCGACCTTGCCGCTCTCCAGCGCCACCGCGCGCGATGCCGAATCCGGGATCACGTGGTAATAGATACCGTCGAGGTACGGCAGGCCCCGCTTCCAGTAGGCATCATTGCGCACGAGATGGATGTATGCGCCTTTTTTCCATTCGGCGAGCTTGAACGGTCCCGTCCCTACAGGCGTCTGATTGGCCGGATTGCTCTTGTAGTCGGTACCGTCGTAAATGTGCTTCGGTATCATCGGCGCACTCGACACCTCGAATGAGCCAAGAAAAGGCGCAAACGGCTCCTTGAGCTTGAACACCACCGTCGAGGCATCCGGCGCATCGACTGCGGTCACCCGGCTGAAGTTGTTGCGCGCTCGCGAGTGGACCTCCTGCAGAAATTTTGTGACCGTGAAAACCACATCTGCCGAAGTAAATGGTTTGCCGTCGTGCCACTTGACCCCCTCCTGAAGCTTGAAGGTATAGGTCAGTCCGTCGCTGGACATCGTCCAGGACTTCGCCAACCCGGGCTGCGGATTGAGATTCCTGTCGTAGGTAAGCAGGCCCTGATAGATCTTGCCGCCTATCATCTGCACGCCGCTTAATTGGTTCAGTCCCAGCATCAGCGTAGGCGGCTCCGGATTGACGACCGCGTTGAGTACGCCTCCACGCTGCTGAGCGACAGCAGAAACTGTAAACGCGGCCGCAAGCGCGGCCGACAGCATGACCTTCCCCAACATCCCAGCGATCCGTCTCATTGTGTCCTCCAAAAAATGTTGAATGGAAACCAGATTCCGCCTACGTCGCTTCGCAACGATAGTATGCCCTGCTCCTGTACCCGCTTACCACTTCGACATAACCCGACATTTCCTTTTCCGCTTCCGGATCGTGCAGATCCGCGATGAACGGGCGCCCCGACAGCGACTGCAGCTTCGAGGGCGTGGCCAACACCCGGACATTGGCGCGTCCGAGGCGACGCACCAACGTGCCGCTGAACTGCTGGTTGCCGCGCCCGAAGATGTGACCCTGCCCGCCTATGCAGGTGACCAATGCGCGTGCCGGCCGGCCGGTAGTGATCGCCTCGAGTTGCGCGGCGGTCGCGTCGCGCACCAGCAATTGCCGATTCAGGTACGCGTCGACGCCAAGCAGCGACGCGTGGTCACCAAGGACGCGCTTTACCGCCCAGGTGGTCGAACCCGGTCCGATCAGATAGACGACATCGGGCTCCATCTCATCAACCACGCTGGCTGCGATGGCCTCGGCTGCCACCGAGTCCCCGGCCACCGCCGACACCTTCCTGCCTTGCAGCAGTCGCGGGTTCTCGGGCACCGATAGATATCCATACAGCATCGGATTGATATGACCGTCGCGCACGGCGCCCTCGTCCAGATCCATCACCTCTTGTTTGGCGACGCGACGCGCGGTGGAGCGCAGGAAGCCCAGCGCCAGCAGGCCGGCCGCCTTCGGCGTTGTCGCGAACACGCCCGAATGCATTTTCACCCCGGCCGGAATGCCCAGAACGGGCAGCCAGTCGTCGACGCCGTCGGCGACGTCCCTGGCGGTGCCATCGCCGCCGGCGAAGAGCAGCAGGTCAACACGCAGCGTGCTCAGGCGTCGCGCGAGTTGAACCGTGTCCTGCGCTGTTGTTCGAACGGGCGCGTGGTAGATCACTTCGACCGGCCAGCCCGCCTCCATCGCAGCGTCCTCGCCCAGCGGGCCGGCGCCCGTGATGACAGTGAGCGCTTCGGCAAGCTGCCGCATCAGTGACAGCGCCTCAGTTGCACGCGCCTCGGATTGGGGTATTGCACCCCGGGCGAGCGCTTCGTCGGCCACTCCGTCGCTGCCTTTGAGTGAGACCGCTCCCCCGAGTCCAGCGATCGGGTTAACGATCAAACCGACACGCAGCGTGTTCACTTTGTTTCCTGCCCCTTTTGCTCTTGCGCGCGCAGTTTTCGCTGGTATCCCCTCCATGTGACCGCCCAGCGCGCAGGATCGTCGAAGACCGATCCGTCGATCGAGTGCACCGGGCAATTGTGCGGCGCGCTGCGGACATGCTCCGGATTTTCATAGGCTTCGTTGGCGACATGGCGCATGACGCTGACGAACTCGTCGAGGTCCGCCTTCGAGTACGACTCCGTGGGCTCGATCGTCGCGGGCTCGGGCACGACGAACGGGTGATGGCTGGTCCAGTAGTGAACGCCGAAGTCGGCTGCACGGATGCCGATTTGTTCCGAGTGGATTCCAGTGTCGGCCGACATCTGTTCCCAGCTATAGCGCGCCTGCTCGATGCGCCGCCTGCCCAATGCATAAGGCAGGCTCAGGCCACGGATTTTCAACAGTTCGGTCATTATGTAGTTGTTGTTGAGGACCGCGATTTCAGCAACTTCGCGCAAGCCGTCTGCCCCGAGGTTCATTACCCAAGCGTAGGCGCGCAATATGATGTTGGCGGCGCCTAGAAATGCGGAGACCTTGCCGATCGAATCCGGCCCGATCGCCTCGAGCCGGTAGTGGCCGCTATCGAAAGCCACCCTCGGCCCCGGGAGATAGCGAGCGAGTTGGGCCGTGACCGCCATTGCACCCACGGCCGGGCCGCCACAGGCGTGCGGGGTGCCGAACGTCTTGTGCAGATTGAAGTGGCACATGTCGAAGCCCGCCTCGCGCGCGCGTGTTATGCCGAGAAGCCCGTTTGCGTTCGCCTGGTCGTATATGCACAGGCCCCCGGCTGTACGGACCATGTCGGTGAATTCGCGGATGCGGAAATTAAAGATTCCGGTGTCCTCTGGATTGGTGATGATCAGCGCCGCAGTGCGCGGCGAAAGCGCAGCGCGCAGCGCTTCGATGTCCGGATAGCCGGCGGCATCCGGATAGAGCGTGATCACCTTGTACCCGAGCAGCTTGGCGCAGGCGGCATCGGAGGGGTGGGAAAAGATGGTGGTGATAACCTCGTCGCGCACACCCGCGGTGCCGACCGCCTCCTGATGGGCACGCAACACCGCGAAGTTGGCGTAGATGGCGTGCGAGCCGCTGCGCGGCTGCAAGGACACCGCATCCATCCCAGAGATCTCGCGGATGATCGCCTCCATACGGTGGATGATCTCCAGGATGCCCTGGACGGTGTCCGTGTCCTGCAGCGGATGCAGATCCGCCATGCGCGAATTGCGGGCCAACTGCTCGTTGATCTTCGGGTTGTACTTCATCGTGCAGGTGCCCTGTCCGATGTCGACATTCAGATCGGCGCCCAGGTTCTGCTGCGACAACCGCAGGTAATGGCGCAGCACCCGGTTCTGGGAGAGTTCGGGAAGCGCGGGAGGCGCCGTCCGGCGCAATCCCTGCGGAAGTCCGGCCACCACATCGCCTGCGACAACGGCCACCGCGTCCTCGACCTCCGGAACCAGAATTCCCCTTTCCCCAGGGCAGGAAAGTTCGAATATAACCGGCTCGTCCCAGCGCGCCTGGTGATAGCGGCGCAAATTGGCAACCCCGTCGCTAAACCTGAAGCTGGAGATGTCCTGCATGCGGGCGCTCATCGCTTGACCGCCTCTGTCAGGGCCGCGACCAAACACTCAATGTCTGCCTCGGTGTGCGCTTCCGTGAAACTGTAGAGCGCGCTCTGTCCGAGCGAAGGGAACGCCTCGCTCAAGTCATGACCGCCAAAGATGCCACGTTCGCGCAGGGCTCGATTGATCTCATGCACGGTCTTTCCGCAGTTGTCGAACGTGACAACAATTTCCTTGAAGTGCGACTGCCCGGCGTGCGGAATGAAAACGCCAGGTATCGATGCCAACCGCTGCTTTGCATAGGCATTGCGCTGCATGATTCCCACCCCGAGTTCGCGCATCCCCGAGGGTCCCATCAGCGCAAGATAGACGCCGGCGGTGATCCCCCACAGCGCTGCGGCCGTCCCGACAAATTCGTTGCCGTTTTCGCGCTTGTCAAACGAGGTTCGGCTGAAGGCAACGTCGCCGAAACCGTATTCCCCCGGAATGCGGGTCGGCGCGATCCCGAATAGCCGGGACGGATACTGCATGACCAGCGCCTCATCGTCATGGGTGGCGATGAAACCGCCTTGGCCACCACCGTAATTCATGTGCATGCCCAGCGTCTGGATATCGCCGCAAACGATGTCGGCGCCGTAGCTCGCCGGCGGCGAAATCACGCCCAGACAACCGGGATCGGTGCCGACCACCAGCAGCGCACCGACAGCATGCACCGCCTTGGCGATGTCCTCACCGGCTTGCAAGGTGCCGAAACACGACGGATTGTCAAAGTAGAAGCAAGCAACCTGCGAATCCAGCATCGCCCGGAGATGGTCAATGTCGACCAGGCCGGTCGCGGGATGAAAACGCACCTCGCGGAACTCGAGATCAGCGCGGCCGTAATTGGTCATCACCGACCATTTATCCTGCAAGGCATTGCCGGCGACCAGAACGACGTCTCGCTTGGTGTGCCGGGCAGCCATCCGAACCGCCGTTGCGGACGCCTGGTGCCCATCGAAGGTAGGCACGCTGACCACGTCCATTTCAAGCAGCTCCCCCATCATGCTCGTGTATTCGAACAGCGCCTGAAATCGACCCGCGTCGTCATAGGGCTCGCCGCCGTAGGCAGTCAGGAACTCGCTGCGCCCATTGATCTCGTCGCAGACCGCCGGCACGTGGTGCTGGTAACACCCGCCGCCGAGGAAGCTCAGCACATCGCCGGCCGGGATATTGCGCGCCAGAATACCCTCAACGTGACGCTTAAGACCGCGTTCGGAACGAAAAGGGGCAGGAAGATCGAGCGGTCTAGAAAGCCGCAGATCGGCGGGAATATCGGCAAAAAATTCCTCGATCGACCGCGCGCCCGCCACCCTGAGCATCTCGGCCTTTACCGCCGGAACCGAATTGGGGATGTAGGGATGGACGCGATCCGGACCCGATTTGGGCTCGTTCAGAATTGTCATGGTGCCCCTAGCGTAGGAATCGGTCAAAGTATGCGAGCCACGTTGCATCAGCTACAATTGATTTTTACTAATCAAAGCCATTAGCGCAGGTAATGCGCAGGCCAGATGATTAACGCTCTCGCCCATCTCAATGCACTGAGGTCGTTCGAAGCGGCCGCGCGCCATGGAAGCTTCACGCTGGCCGCCCAGGAACTGTCTGTCACCCAGGCAGCAGTAAGCCACCAGATCCGGCACCTGGAGGACGCGCTTGGAGCGCCACTATTCGAAAGGTCCCACAGCCGGGTGGTGCTCACCGACGCCGGTCAGCGTTTGTTCTCTTCCGTATCTTTGGCCCTGCGAAGCATCGAGCAGGCCCTGCGCGACGTTCGCGAGCAGGTCCAAACCCAGCCGCTCACCGTGCTCGTCACCCCGTCGCTAGGCGCACGGTGGCTTGCCCGAAGGCTGCACCGATTCTGGACACGCAATCCGGAGATCGACCTCCATATCTATCACGCCCTCCCCCACGAACAATTCCAGCTCAGGCGGGTCGATCTAGCGATCCGCTGGGGAAACGGCAGCTGCACTCCGACCCAGCGCTCGGAAGTGCTCTTTGAATGCGAACTTGTCCCCGTGTGCGCACCTGCTTACGTCCGGAGCGAGCAACCGCTGCGCACACCCGGTGACCTTCGCCACTACACCCTTCTCCATGAAGATAGCTACGAAGACTGGTCGGCGTGGTTTCGCGCGACTGGCGTAAGCGAGCCAATGCCTTCTCACGGAACAATAATTAACGACAGCAACACTCTGATCGAGGCTGCGATCAATCAGCAGGGCGTCGCGCTGGGACGGACGCCGCTGATCCAGGACGAAACTCGCAGCGGAGTCCTGATTCGCCCGTTCGATCTGACCATCCGCTGCCACGATGCGTACTATTTGGTGTATGAGCACGTGGCGGAACAGCGCGAAGCGTTTCGGAAGTTCCACGAGTTTCTCGTCAGCGAAGCCAGCGAGACCATGAGCCGCGTTTGATACGCTGACTGGTGCTAACTTCGGGCATCCCGTCATCAGATGTAGGAAAAATTTCCCTACACCAAAAGGAAAAAGCCACCGCGGAGGTGGCTTAAGTCCTTGTTTCACTGGCGCGCCAAATAGGATGAATCTGGGCACTGGAGCGAGATTCTAACACTGCCTTAGAACCCATCGAACTCCGAAACTACCAAGTGCGGCCGCACAGGAAAGCTAGTGCGGCTGTCCGATCCTCGGGTGACAGTACGCACCGAGCGATAGCGCCGCAAAAAGACATACGCCAATCGCCCACGGCTCTTCTCGATCCGGATGATTTCGCTCACCATCTCCTGCACATGTGTTCGCTCGCTTTGGCCTTCGTGGTTTGAGACGGCAGGGAAACATACTCGCCGAAATATTCGAGGCCCAATTCTTATCCCCTGCCTCCGGCACCTGAGCGCAACGACCACGGTATGTACGATACCGTACATACCGCCACAGTGCCTAGGCGTATAAATGGATACCTAAAGATCTTATGGTTATTGTTCCTGATTGGGCCCGTTTTTCTGATCGCTTCCCTCAATTTTCGTCGCGTAATCTGGATCAAAAACCACTCCCTGCCGATATGAGGTACACGATGTACGGCACTGCTTGTTTTGGCGTTTGCACGTATTCCCACACCTTTGGCGGGGCTGATGCTCAGTGCTGCGCACCCTCCACTATTTACTCTCCGCATCAGGTATCTCACGGCCCCGCCCTGTCTGTATCGCCCCCCCCCCGCGCGCCGACACCCACAGCATCACGCGTCAAGCTTTCCGCTACGGCCATGTACGGCCTGGGGATGATTTCCATGTTCCGCGACGCTCACGTCCTGCGTCGCACGGGTCTTTGCGCACGGCAATCTCTTATGACCGATACGATCGGCTCGGCGATGAGACGCAGATCTTGAAATGACCGACGACCGCCATATTTTCCTATCCACACTCCCGGCGGGGCGCCGCGAGCGCCAACTCGCGCTGGCATTTGCGCTGGTGTCCCTCGGGATCTTTCTCGCGGCTGCGCCGTTCGCGACGATGCAGCTCGCACCGGTGCCGGCTTTCATTCCAATTTTAGAAACAGCCCTCGTGATCAACGATTTGATCACGGCGGTACTGCTGTTCGGTCAGTTCAACATCCTGCGATCTCGCGCGCTGCTTGTGCTGGCCAACGGCTA
>CAKKSJ010000394.1 GCA_919902965.1 Burkholderiales bacterium | reverse complement strand
AACCGCTGACCTCTTGCATGCCATGCAAGCGCTCTCCCAGCTGAGCTATACCCCCACGAAAGGCGCGAATTATACCGGTTTGCCTCCTCGCCTGTAAAGGCGGATCAGCTTTCGGCCAGATAGGGTTGCAGGCGTGCCAGGACGGCGTCGCGCCCGAGCAATTCGAGCACCGCGTCGATCGACGGCGTCTGCGTCTGGCCGAGCAGCATGACCCGCAGCGGCATGGCGATTTTGGGCATTTTATGGCCGAACTTTCCGACCACCGCTTTGACCGCCTCATTCAGCTTGGGTCGCTGCCATTCGACGCGCTCCAGGCTGGCTGCGAGTTCGCGTACGGCCGGCATCACCTCCGGCGTGAGATACTCGGCAATCAGCGCCTTGCTCGGTTCGATTCGCTTGTAGAAAATCATCGCCGCCTCGGCCAGGTGCGCAATCGTGGTGGCGCGATCCTTGAGCAGTTTCACTATCTCCACCAGTGCGGGGCCTCCGTCCAGACTGCCACCATCGCACGCTATGCGCGGCGCCAGCAATTCCGCCAGGCGCGCGTCGTCCGCTTCCTTTATGTACTCGTGGTTAAGCCAGGCCAGTTTGGTGCCGTCGAACTGCGCGGTCGACTTGCTCACATGTCCGAGATCGAACCAGTCGACAAACTGTTCGCGCGTAAACTTTTCGGCATCGCCATGGCTCCAGCCCAGGCGCGCGAGGTAGTTGAACAAGGCCTCGGGCAAAAAGCCGTCCTCCGGGTATTGCATCACCGATACCGCACCGTGGCGCTTGGACAGACGCTCGCCGTCGGCGCCGAGAATCATGGGCGCATGGGCGAATTGCGGCAGCGGCGCAGCCAGCGCCTGAAAAATATTCACCTGGCGCGGCGTATTGTTGACGTGATCGTCGCCGCGAACGACATGCGTGATATTCATGTCCAGATCGTCCACCACCACGCCGAAATTGTAGGTAGGCACGCCATCGGCGCGCAGAATCACCAGATCGTCGAGTTCGCCATTGGCGACGGTGATCGGCCCTTTCACCAGATCGATGAACGTAACCGCACCCTCGTCGGGATTGCGAAAACGCAGCACCGGCTTGGCCCCTGCCGGCGGCTTCAGTCCTGCGGATTTCGCGTTCTCCGGACGCCAGCGACCGTCATAGCGCGGCTTCGCACCGCGCGCGCGCTGCTGCTCGCGCATCTGCTCGAGTTCCTCCTTGCTTGCGTAGCACCAGTAGGCCTTGTCGATGGACAGCAGCTGCTCGGCCAGTTCGCGGTAGCGCGCGAGGCGCTGCATCTGGAAAAACGGCCCTTCGTCCCAATCCAGACCCAGCCACTTCATGCCGTCGATGATCGCCGCCACCGAGGTTTCGGTCGAGCGTTCGAGGTCGGTGTCCTCGATGCGCAGCACGAATTTGCCGCCGTGCTTGCGCGCGTAGGCCCAGGAGAAAAGCGCGGTGCGCGCGCCGCCTACATGCAGATAACCGGTGGGACTCGGCGCGAAACGGGTGCGGATCATGGGGATGCGGCTGCGGAAAGCTCGCATTTTACTGGAATTGCCTGCCTGCGAATTGACCCGGAGCACGCCTATGTGATTAAATCCGCACTCGGCCGGGCGGTTAGCTCAGTGGTAGAGCACTGCCTTCACACGGCAGGGGTCACTGGTTCGAACCCAGTATCGCCCACCAGCCGAACCCTCAACGAAGTCCAACGCAATCCGAGCAAGGCCGTAAATCCAAGTAAAAACAAGGATTACGGCCTCTCTCTTGTCCGCCGCCCTCCGATACCGTCCGTTGACATCCGCCCGTAATTGGGAGTATATCTGTGGGTATTCAGCAATTCAGTGTGGGTACTTTTTTTTGTGCACTGGTTCGATCTCACAAAATGCTGATGTGCCTAACTTCAGACCAGGCGCGAGCAATCAAGGTGCTTCTGATCAAATCGACAGCGTGAGGAAACGGTGCCACTAACCAATACCGCAGTTCGCAATACCAAGCCCTGCTCGAAGACAATTCGCATGTTCGACGGCGGGGGGATGTACCTCGAAATCACTACACAAGGCGGCAAACTGTGGCGCTTGAAGTACCGATTCGATGGAAAAGGGAAATTGCTTGCCCTGGGCACCTATCCTGACGTAACGCTCGCAA
>CAKKSJ010000393.1 GCA_919902965.1 Burkholderiales bacterium | reverse complement strand
GCTTGGGCAGGCTGAATTCCAGGCCGATGGAGAACATCAGGAATACCACGCCGAATTCGGCCAGATAGGCATAGCTGGATTCCGTGCTCGCCGGAATCCAGTGCAGGGCATGCGGACCGATTGCCACCCCGACCAGGAGATAACCGAGCATGGGCGGCAGATGCAGAATGCGCGCCAATACCACCACCAGCACGGCGCTCGCCAGCAGCAGCAGCACCAGTTCAAGCGGATTGGTCATAGGAGGCGGGCATCGCAAGAGCGGGGGTGGGGTTCTGATATACTTTGCCCCATGATACCTGCAGCAACCCGCATGGACAAAATCCTGGCGTCCAGGACCGCGCTGGAGCTGGCAAAACAGGTGCTCACCATAGAAGCAGAGGCCATCCAGAGCCTCTCTGCGCGGCTGGGCCAGAGTTTTCTCGATGCCGTGGCTCTGCTGCTTAACTGCAAGGGTCGCGTGATAGTGAGCGGCATCGGGAAGTCCGGCCATATCGCACGCAAGATCGCTTCCACCATGGCGAGTACCGGCACGCCAGCCTACTTCGTGCATCCGGCCGAAGCCAGCCACGGCGACATCGGCATGATTGCGCGCGACGACGTGCTAATCGCACTGTCGAACTCCGGCGAAAGCGAGGAACTGCTCACCATCCTGCCCCTGCTCAAACGCCAGGGGGGGCGCCTCATCGCCATCACCGGCAATGCGGATTCGGCGCTGGCGCGCGAAGCCGACGTGCACCTGGACGCGCGTGTCGACAAGGAGGCCTGTCCTTTGAACCTGGCTCCGACCGCCAGCACCACCGCGGCGCTGGCGCTGGGCGACGCCCTGGCGGTCGCCCTGCTCGACGCCAAAGGCTTCGGCGCCGAGGACTTCGCGCGCTCACATCCGGGCGGTGCGCTGGGCCGGCGCCTGCTCACCCATGTGCGCGACGTGATGCGCAGCGGCGACGATATACCCTGGGTGTCCGAAGCCACGGGTTTTTCCGAGGCGCTCCTGGAGATGTCGAAAAAGCGCATGGGCATGACTGCCGTACTCGACGCCACCGGGCGCGTCAGCGGCGTATTTACCGACGGCGATCTGCGCCGGACGCTGGCCCAGGTCGATGACATCAGGGCCGCGCGCATCGCCGACATCATGACGCGCGGGCCGCGCACCATCGGTCCCGACAAGCTGGCGGTCGAAGCGGTGCAGATCATGGAAGAGCGCAAAGTCAACCAGCTGCTGGTGGTCAGCGACGAAGGCAAACTCGTCGGCGCGCTGAACATGCACGACCTGTTCCGCGCCAAGGTCATCTGAACGCGGATGGCACGGGCATTGAAACGCAAGGATCAGGATGGCGCGCTGGAGCGCACGGGCCTGGATGGCGCGCTTGCGCGAGCCAAGGACCTGAAACTGATGATTTTCGACGTCGATGGCGTGATGACCGACGGCATGCTCTATTACTCCGAGCGCGGGGAAGAACTGAAGGCATTCAATATCCAGGACGGCCACGGCATTAAGATGCTGCGACAATACGGCGTTGAGGCCGCCCTGATCACGGCGCGGAACTCGCGCGCGGTGGAGTTGCGCGCTGCCAACCTGGGAATCGCGCACCTCTACCAGGGTGTGGAGGACAAGCGCGGCGCCTATGCCGCCTTGCTGTCGCAACTGGGTCTGGCTGCAACGCAATCGGGCTATATGGGTGATGACCTGCTGGATCTGCCGCTGATAACCCGCTGCGGCTTTGCCGCGACGGTGCCGGCCGCCCCTGAGGCGCTGAAGCGCCGCGCGCACTATGTGACACGCGCGCACGGTGGGCATGGCGCGGTGCGCGAGGTGTGTGAACTCATTTTGAGCGCCCAGGGCGCGCTCGAACGCGCGATCGGCGCCCATTTGCAATGAACGGCGCGCGATGAGACGGGAGCGCACATCCAATCTGTTTCCCCTGTTGCTGTTGCTGCTGCTCGCGGCCGGCAGCATGTGGCTGGAACGCGCGGTGCAGGCGCCCGAGCGGGACAACTCCGGGAAGACACGCCACGATCCGGATTTCATCGCAAACGAATTCAGCGTCACCAAGATGAGCACGACAGGAAAGCCCGAGTACCGTCTCTCGGCCGCGAGCATGCTGCATTTTCCCGACGACGAGAGCACCGAAGTCGTCGAGCCGCGCGCGGAGCAGCGCCATGAGAACGCCGCGCCGATTGTCATCAGCGCCGACCGCGGCCTGGTCTCCCGACACGGCGAAGAGGCGAGTTTTTACGGCAATGTGGTGGTGGTGCGCGAGGCCGGTCGCGGACGAAACGAACTGCGCATGCAAACCGAATATCTGCAAATCCTACCCGAGCTCAATCTCGCCCGCACTGACAAAGCCGTGGTCATTACCGAGGGCCGCTCCCGGCTTGCCGGAGTCGGCATGGAATTGAACAACAAGACCCGGCAGTTCAAGCTGTTGTCACGAGTCCGGGGTAGCTTCGATGCGGGCAAGTAAACAAATAGCCTGCCTGATCATTTGCGCCGGGCTGATGGCCGGATCGGCGCAGGCGGAGCGGGCCGACCGCACCAAGCCCATCAACCTGGAGTCCGACCGCATGCAGGTCGACGACGTGAAGCGGACCAGCGTGTTCGAAGGCAATGTACTGATGACCCAGGGAACGCTCAGCATACGCGCTGACAAGATTACCGTGCGTCAGGACAAGGACGGACATCAGTACGGTAGCGCCAGCGGCAACCCGGCCGTGTTTCGCCAGAAACGCGACGGCGCCGAAGGCCACATTCTGGGCCAGGCCCAGCGGATCGAATACGACGGCAAACTTGACCGGGTGGAACTGTTCAACAATGCCCGGCTCCTGCGCGAACCGGCGGACGAAGTGCGCGGCAATTACATCTCCTACGATTCCCGCACCGAGTATTTCACTGTCACGGGCGACCCGGGCCCCGGCGCAAGCGCTAGTCCCCCGGGCCGGGTGCGTGCCGTCATCCAGCCGCGCACCGCCACCGGTGAAACCGGCGAAGTTCCCGCAACCGTCACGCCGAAACAATAGCGCGAACGAGCCAGCCATAGATGAGCCAATTCAAGGCCAGCAATCTGAAAAAGCGTTACAAGTCCCGCACGGTGGTGCAGGACGTATCGCTGGAGGTGCAAAGCGGCGAGGTGGTCGGTCTGCTCGGCCCGAACGGCGCGGGCAAAACCACCTGCTTTTACATGATGGTCGGACTGGTGCGGCTGGACGCAGGCAGCATAGGCCTGGACGGCATCGATATCAGCAGGTTCCCAATCCACCGCCGGGCGCGCCTGGGCCTGTCCTATCTGCCCCAGGAAACCTCGGTATTCAGGAAGCTGACGGTGCAGGAAAACGTGCGCGCGGTGCTGGAGTTACAAGACCTGTCCGAAGAAGAAATCGGCGAGCGTCTGGAAAACCTCCTGCGCGATCTGCATATCGCGCATTTGCGCAATAACCCGGCGCTATCGCTCTCCGGCGGCGAACGCCGCCGTGTCGAAATTGCACGCGCGCTTGCCACCAGCCCCAGCTTCATCCTGCTCGACGAACCCTTCGCCGGCGTCGACCCGATCGCCGTGCTCGACATCCAGAAAATCATCGGCTTTCTCAAGCAGCGGGGAATCGGCGTGCTAATCACCGACCACAATGTGCGCGAGACCCTGGGCATCTGCGACCACGCCTACATTATCAACGAAGGATCGGTGCTCGCGCAGGGCAAGCCGGATGAAATCGTCTATAATGAAAACGTGAGACGCGTGTATCTGGGAGAGCATTTCCGCATGTAGCCCGGGGCCGGACGGACCTTGGCGCTACGCTCCCCCTCAAGATGAAACAAACCCTGCAACTCAAGCTGTCCCAACAGCTGACCCTGACTCCGCAGTTGCAGCAATCCATACGGCTGCTGCAATTGTCCACCCTGGAGTTGAACCAGGAGTTGGAAACATTTTTGATGGACAACCCGCTGTTGGAACGCGACGATGCGGAAAGTGAGTCCCCACCCACGCCGCCGAACGGCGCTGAACGCGAGGAATACGCTGCCAGCACCAGTGAGCCGGACAGCGACGCGCCCGCCGCCGCCGCGCCCGACATCGACTGGTTTGCAGATGCGCCCTCCGGAGCGGCCCGGCGCGAGGATGGCGAAGAGTCGGAGTATCCACAGCTGGCGGCGAGCACTCCCACCCTGGGCGAGCACCTGATCGCGCAACTCACCCTGACTCAGCTGTCGGAGCGGGACAAGAGCCTGGTCAACACCTTGATAGCCGCGCTGGACGAAGGGGGCTACCTGTCGCAGAGCCTGGCGGAAATCGTCGAGATGCTGCCGCCGGAACTGGAAGTTGGGCTGGATGAGCTGCAGATCGCCCTGCATCATCTGCAAAGTTTCGAACCCACCGGGGTCGGCGCACGCACGCCCGCCGAATGCCTGGCGCTGCAATTGAAAGCCTTGCCGCCTGCAAGCCCGGCACGCGAACTCGCGCTCGCTATTGTGCTAGAGCACCTGGAAGCGCTCGCCGCACACGATTTCGCCCGCCTGAAGCGTCAGCTGCGCTGCGACGACGAGAGCCTGCGCGAGGCGCAACACCTGATCCAGAGCCTGAATCCGCATCCCGGCGCGGAATACGCGGCGAACGAGACCCGTTATATCGTGCCCGACGTCATCGTCAGGAAAGTGAAAAACGCCTGGGTCGCCAGCCTTAACCCGGATGCCATGCCGAGACTGCGCATCAACCGCCTGTATGCGCAAATCCTGCAGGACCGGCAGCATTCCGCTTCCGGCCAGATGTCCAGCCAGCTGCAGGAAGCGCGCTGGCTGATCAAGAACGTGCAGCAGCGCTTCGAAACGATACTGCGCGTGGCCCAGGCGATTGTGGAACGGCAGCGCCATTTCCTTGACCATGGCGAAGTGGCGATGCGGCCTCTGGTGCTGCGCGAAATCGCCGAGACCCTGGGCCTGCACGAGTCGACCGTATCCCGCGTCACCACGCAAAAATTCATGGCCACGCCGCGCGGGATCTTCGAACTGAAATATTTTTTCGGCAGCCACGTAGCTACCGAAACGGGAGGCGCCTGCTCCGCCACGGCGATCCGCGCGCTGCTGAAGCAACTGGTCCACGCCGAGGACGGCAAAAAACCGCTGTCCGACAGCAAGATTTCCCAGATCCTCGGTGAACAAGGCATCGTCGTTGCGCGGCGCACCATCGCCAAGTACCGGGAATCGATGAATATTCCGTCTGTCAGCCTGCGTAAGTCGCTGTAAATTAGAAAAGGAGACAAAGATGAACGTCCAGGTCAGTGGTCATCATGTCGAAGTCACCCAGGCCATCCACGCTTACGTTATGTCCAAGCTGGAACGGATCCAGCGCCATTTCGATCAGGTAATTGACGTCAACGTTATATTGTCGGTACAAAAACTCAGGCAGAAGGCCGAGATCAGCGTACACATGCGCGGCAAGGACATCCATGTCGAGAGCGACGATGAGGACTTATACGCTGCGATCGACCTGATGATGGACAAACTCAACCGCCAGATCATCAAGCACAAGCAAAAAGCCTACGCCCACCCCCACGACACCCTCAAACGCCAGCCGGCAGAGGAATAACCCCCGACACCAAATTGGGTTAAAATGGCGCGCGCTCTGACACAGGCCGCTCTATCCGGGCGTGCCGGAGACCCGCCTTCCACTTCGCTCGCGCTATGAATCTCATCTCAAAACTACTGCCGCCCTCAAACATCGTGCTCGACCTGGAGGTCAGCAGCAAAAAGCGCATGTTCGAACAGGCGGGACTCATTTTCGAAAACAACCAAAAGCTTGCGCGCAGCCTCGTGTTCGACAGCCTGTTCGCGCGGGAGCGCCTGGGTTCGACCGGTCTGGGCCAGGGCGTGGCCATTCCACACGGCAGGATCAAGGGCCTGCGCGAAGCCGTGGCTGCTTTCGTGCGCTTGAATACCCCGGTGCCCTTCGACGCCCCCGATGGCAAACCGGTCAAATTGTTGTTTGTCCTGCTGGTACCGGAGCAGGCAACCGAGCAGCACCTGCAAATCCTTTCGGAACTGGCGCAGATGTTTTCCGACCCCGATCTGCGCGAGCAGCTGATCCAGAGCACGCAAGCCAGCAGCCTGCACCAGCTCATCGCCAATTGGCAGCCTGATGTTACAGACCAGCATCGCGCAGCTGTATGAGGACAACGCCGCAAGACTGGGCTTAGGCTGGGTTACCGGCCGCGGCGGCGAAGCGCTGCCTGTGCGCCGCGACAGCGCCGATACGGCAGCGCTGGTCGGCCACCTCAACCTGATTCATCCCAACCGCATCCAGGTGCTGGGCCTGCGCGAACTGGCCTATATCGAGGGCTATAGCGACGAGGCCAACGGCCAGGTCATCGCCAAGCTGTTTGCCGCGGAACCGGCCGCCATCATTCTCACCGACAAGGTGACCGGGCCGGCAAGCTTGCTGCGCGCGGCCGAACAAAAAAGCGTTCCCGTACTCGCGACCGAGTCGGCCGCCGATGCCGTCATCGACACCTTACGCCGCTACCTCGCCAAAGCCTTGGCAGACTCGACCTCCAGGCATGGCGTGTTCGTGGACGTGCTCGGCCTCGGCGTACTGATCACCGGCGAATCGGGCGTGGGCAAGAGCGAACTCGCGCTGGAGCTGATCAGTCGCGGCCATGGCCTGGTCGCCGACGACGTGGTCGAGATCTCGCGCATCGCCGCCAAGACCCTGGAGGGGCGCTGTCCGCCGCTGCTCAAGGATTTCCTCGAAGTGCGCGGCCTGGGCGTGCTCAATATCCGCGTAATCTTTGGCGAGACGGCAGTAAGGCCGAAAATGAACCTCAAGCTGATTGTGCGCCTGTCAAAATCCGGACAGGTCGGCGCCGTCGCAACCGAGCGGCTGCCCCTGCACGAACTCACCGAGGAGATACTCGGACTGCCCATCCGGGAGATCGTCCTCCCGGTCGCCGCCGGGCGTAACCTGGCGGTGCTGGTGGAGGCGGCGGTGCGCAATTACATACTGCAGCTGCGCGGCTACGACAGCACGCAGGAATTCATCGCCCGGCAAACGGGAGAGCTGAAGCGCGACCCCGGCTGATCGTAGTTGTGGGGTTCCGATGTTGCGCGGACGAGAAGCCGGCCGCGCGGATCGCCGATTGCGCACGGATGAAAAGCGCATCCGCGCACAATCGGCGATCTCTTATAAAAACCACCCCAAACCGCTTTTGCTTTAATTAATAACCGTGCTTTCCGTACGGATGCGCTTTTCATCCGTACGGAAAGCACGGTTGGCGCGCGGCGCGCGCAATGGCCGTGCGGCGAAAACGTGCAAGCCTAACCGGGTAGATCGAACTGAGTCGGTGCTCTTGCGCGGACGGCGGCCCGTCCGCGCGGATCACCGATTGCGCACGGATGAAAAGCACATCCGCGCGCGATCGGCGATCTTGGATGAAACCCTCGCGCCTTGTTTGGTGTTAACCATAACGTGCTTTTGGCGCGGCGCAGCGCGCAATGGCTGCCAAACGCATGCGACAGTACTTAGCCGAACTTAGCGGATTCGGCCCGATTTTTGGGTAATTGCAGATAGTCGCGCAGCA
>CAKKSJ010000392.1 GCA_919902965.1 Burkholderiales bacterium | reverse complement strand
CTAGCATGCACGGCATCGTTTTTCAATCAGCAAGCAGGTGTTGCGCGTGAAGACCGTAGAACTGCTCCAGGCATTGTCGGACGGGCAAGTCCAGTATGTGCTTGTCGGAGGGCTGGCGGTTCAGTTGCATGGGTTTTTACGATCCACTTTCGATATCGATCTGGTTCTGGCGATGAACGATGAGAATCTCTCTCGATTCATCACCGTGGCCCAACGGTATGGCTTGGTTCCCGTAATCCCGGTTCCAATGGATTCGCTCCGAAACGCCAGCTTGATCGACCAATGGCATCGCGAAAAAGGCATGTTGGCATTTGGTCTCAGGGAGCCGCACATCGGCGGCAACGTGGTGGACGTGCTGGTGCGTTCGGATGTGCCGTATGATCGGCTCGCCGTCAACGCAGTAGCGGGCGAATTGTTTGGCCGAAAGGTGTCGATAGCGTCAATTGACGATTTGCTGATCATGAAACGCGCTGCGAATCGCCCGAAGGATCAGCTCGATATCGCGGCGCTGGAAAAGATTAAGCGTGGAGAAGACCCGAATGTCTGAATCAGACGGTCGTACACGGACGATGATCCCGCAGGAATTGATGCTCAGTCGTCTGGCTCGGTCTGACGAGATGCGGGAGTTCTTCATTCAGATGTGGCTGCAAAACCCCGCCTTGGCGCGGCAGGGCGGGGCTAGAGTACAAAGCCTCGTGTCCCCGCTTGCGCAGGTTGATGCCGAAGGAATTCCGTAGTCCCGCGGCAATCAGGCGTGCGAAGAACGGGGGCGGGAATCTGCTGAGTCGCAATAACTCCTACGGACGGATTGCATCGTGATTATCCCCACCATCAGGCATGTGCGCGCCTACACCGCACGCGGCGGCGGCGCCGATTACCACGACCAGGGCGGCGAGCACTGGATAGACGACCATATCGCCACGCCCATGTCCAAGTATCCGCAGTACCGGCAGAGCCGCCAGTCCTTCGGCATCAACGTGCTCGGCACGCTGGTGGTCGAAGTCGAGGCGAGCGACGGCACCAAGGGATTCGCCGTCACCACCGGCGGCGCGCCGGGCGCGTTCATCGTCGAGAAGCATCTGGCGCGCTTCGTCGAGGGCCGCCGCGCGTGCGACATCGAACTGATCTGGGATCAGATGTACAACGCCACGCTCTACTACGGGCGCAAGGGCGTGGTGGTGAATACCATTTCCTGTGTCGATCTGGCGCTCTGGGACCTGCTCGGAAAGTTGCGCGGCGAACCGGTGCACCAGCTGCTCGGCGGGCCGGTGCGCGATGAACTGCTGTTTTACGCCACCGGCGCGCGACCCGACCTCGCGCAGCAGATGGGTTTTATCGGCGGCAAACTGCCGCTGCGCCACGGCCCCGCAGAGGGCGAAGAAGGCATGCACAAGAACATCGCCAAACTGGCCGAGATGCGCGCGCGCGTGGGCGGGGATTTCTGGCTGATGTACGACTGCTGGATGAGCCTGGACTTGAACTACGCGACGCGCCTGGCGCAGGCCGCGCACAACCACGGCCTGAAATGGATAGAAGAGGCGCTGCCGCCGGACGACTACTGGGGCTACGCCCAACTCAAGCGCAATGTGCCTGCAGGTATGTTGGTGACCACGGGCGAGCACGAGGCGACGCGCTGGGGATTCCGCCTGCTGCTGGAGATGGGCTGCTGCGACATCATCCAGCCCGATGTCGGCTGGTGCGGGGGACTTACCGAGCTAATCAAGATATCCGCCCTCGCGGATGCGCATGGCGCGCTGGTCGTGCCGCACGGATCCTCGGTCTACAGCTATCACTTCGTGATTACGCGGCACAACAGCCCGTTCGCGGAATTCCTGATGATGGCGCCCCAGGCCGACAAGGTCGTGCCGATGTTCAGTCCGCTGCTACTGGATGAGCCGGTGCCGGTGAACGGGCGCATGAAAGCGTCGGCGCTGGACCAGCCCGGTTTTGGTGTAAGGCTCAACCCGGAGTGTGCGCTGTCGCGGCCTTATGAACACTGAAGCGGTACGGTTTGAATCGCCGCACGCTCACCGCCATGGCCCCCCAGGGCACCAAGTGCCGTTACTGCCCTTGCCGCTGCGGAGATCATCTACAACCGGAAGCAAGAATGCGCCGAGCAGTTCCGCAAATTCAATTCCGGGACTCTCCGGCACCTTCAACCCCGCGCGACGCGCGAACGCCCGTGTCTGGGCCGGGCGTGACGGGTTTTCCCAGTACGCAGGTGTCAGTCCAATGGGCGGCTCCGCGGGGATCAGCGTGCCACGCCTCTCGAAAGTCCTGCGGGCCGCCTCTACCAGCGTTGCACGGTC
>CAKKSJ010000391.1 GCA_919902965.1 Burkholderiales bacterium | reverse complement strand
CCATAGGCAGGACCACGCGCTCCAACCCGGCGAGCTACGTCGGCGCCTTCGACGCGATCCGCAGCCTGTTTACGGCCGAGCCCATGGCGAAGGAGCGCGGCTACACCGCCGGCACCTTCAGTTTCAACACCGGTAACGGCCGCTGCCCCAGCTGCAGCGGCAACGGCTTCGAGCATGTCGAAATGCAGTTCCTGTCGGACGTGTACCTGCGCTGCCCCGACTGCAACGGCCGGCGTTTTCGCGACGAAGTCCTGGACGTCACGCTCGCGGGCAAACACGGCAAACAGGCGCTTTCGGTCGCCGACGTGCTCGAACTGACGGTGGCCGAAGCGCTCAGCTTTTTCGCCGATCACGCACAGGTGCAGACCGTACTTACGCCTTTGGCCGACGTCGGCCTCGAATACCTCAAGCTCGGCCAGCCGGTGCCCACGCTTTCCGGCGGCGAAGCGCAGCGACTGAAGCTCGCCGGGCATCTGGCTGAAGCGGGCAAGGGTGCACCCGCCGCAGGCGGCTTGCTGCGCAAGGGCAAGCTGTTCCTGTTCGACGAACCGACCACCGGCCTGCACTTCGACGACATCGCGAAACTCCTGCGCGCGCTGCGCAAGCTCATCAGCGCCGGACACTCCGTCGTGGTGATCGAACACAATCTCGATATGATCCGCGCCGCCGACTGGATCATCGACCTCGGCCCGGAAGGCGGCGACGCCGGTGGCGCAATCGTGTGCACGGGCACGCCGGGCGAAGTGCGCGCGCATGCCCTCTCGCACACCGGACGCGCGCTGCGCGAATACGAGACCGCCCTGCGGCCATCGGCGGTAGCGCCGCTCCCACAGCGCGTCTCCGCGGCATTGCCATTCAGGAATGCGCTGCTGCTACGCAAGGATTGCATAAAAATCCACAACGCACGCGAGCACAATCTGCAGAACGTCGACGTGGAAATTCCGCGCAATCAATTCACTGTGATCACCGGCGTGTCGGGCTCGGGAAAATCCACCCTCGCTTTCGACATTCTGTTTGCCGAGGGCCAGCGGCGCTACCTGGAATCGCTCAACGCCTACGCGCGCCAATTCGTGCAGCCCTCCTCGCGCCCGGACGTGGACGCGATATTCGGCATTCCCCCGACCGTTGCAATCGAACAGCGCAGCAGCCGCGGCGGCAGGAAGAGCACCGTGGCGACGCTCACCGAGATCTATCACTTCCTGCGCCTTTTATACGTCAAGCTCGGCACGCAATATTGTCCGGACTGCAATGTGGCGATCGAGCCGCAGAGCTTCGCTGCCATCGCCGCGCGCATACAAAGAAACCATCGCAGCCAGCGTATCGGCCTGCTCGCCCCGCTCGTCACCAGCCGCAAGGGCTATTACACCGATCTTGCCAAATGGGCCAAGGGCAAGGGCTACGCTTTCCTGCGCGTGGATGGCGAGTTCCTGCCGACGGCGAAATGGCCGCGCCTGGACCGCTTTCGCGAGCACAGCATCGAATTGCCCGTGGCCGACCTGCGCATTACGCCGGCGAACGAAGCGCAATTGCGCGAGGCACTGACGCGCGCACTCGAATTCGGCAAGGGCATTGTGCATGTGCTCGGCGGCCTGGATCGCCTCGCCGCAGCCGCGCACAAATCGCGACCGGCGCGCGTGGAATTGGCTTTGCCGCAGACGATATTCTCGACCAAGCGCGCCTGCCCGTCCTGCGCGCGCAGCTTCCCCGAACTCGATCCGCGCCTGTTCTCGTTCAATTCCAAGCACGGCTGGTGCGCGAGCTGCCTGGGCACAGGGGTGAAGCTCGCCGGCTACCAGCAACCTGATTACGGCAAGGACCGCGACGCAAGCCGCGAGCAGGAAGACAGGCGGCTGGACAGCTTCCTGGACGAACAGGAAGGCGACGAACCCTGCCCCGCCTGCGCGGGCAAGCGACTCAATCCGGAGGCGCTGGCGGTGCGCTATCGTGGCCGCTCGGTGGCCGAACTGGTGGCGCTGCCGGTGGCGCAACTCGGAAAATTCTTCCGTGATCTCGAAACCCGCGGACGCGAAGCCGAGATCGCGCGCGACCTGGTCGCGGAACTGAAATCCCGCCTGGCATTCCTCGCCGAAGTCGGGCTCGGTTATCTGGCGCTCGAGCGTTCCGCACCCACGCTTTCCGGCGGCGAAGCGCAACGCATCCGACTCGCGGCGCAGCTCGGCTCCAACCTGCGCGGTGTATGCTACATCCTCGACGAGCCCACCATCGGCCTGCACCCGCGCGACAACGATATTCTGCTCAATACGCTGCAGAAGCTGCAGGCCAAGGGCAACACCCTGGTAGTAGTGGAGCACGACGAGGACACCATACGCCGCGCGGCACATGTGCTGGACCTCGGTCCGGGCGCAGGCAGCCGCGGCGGGCAGGTGGTGGCCCAGGGCTCGGCCGCGGACCTGATGGCGAACCCTGATTCGGTCACCGGACGTTTCCTTCTCCATCCGCTCAAGCATCCCCTGCATCCGCCGCGCGCGGCGAGCACGAACACGCCGGCGCTGGAAATCCTCGGCGCCGATCTGCACAACCTGAATATCCGGGAGCTGCGCGTGCCGCTCGCGCGCTTGGTCGTCGTCACCGGCGTATCGGGCTCGGGCAAATCCACGCTCGCGCGCGAGGTGCTGCACGCCAATCTCACGCGTCTCGTTGCGCAAACGCGATTGTCGCCGAAGACGCGCGCGCAGGTGCCGCTCAGCGGCTGCCGCGAGATCCGCGGCGCCGAAGCGATCGGACGCGTGCTCGAAGTCGACCAGACGCCGATCGGCAAGACGCCGAGGTCGTGCCCCGCCACCTACGTCGGCTTCTGGGACGCGATCCGGCGCCTCTACGCCGACACCACCGAGGCGCGCATGCGCGGCTGGAGCCCTTCGCGCTTCTCCTTCAACACCGGCG
>CAKKSJ010000390.1 GCA_919902965.1 Burkholderiales bacterium | reverse complement strand
GAAGAAGTGTGGAAGGCGGAAAAAGCCGAGGTGCAGGGCGCGCAGCACATCAAGGAAGAGCTGGAAAAACTGAAACTCGAGATGGAGGCGGCCAGGCGCAAGGGCGATTGGCAGCGCATGTCGGAACTGCAGTACGGCCGCATACCCCAGCTCGAAGCGCAATTGAAGAAAGAGGAAAAAGCAGGTCCGAAACCGGGCAAGGCGCGGCTGCTGCGCACCGAAGTCGGCGCCGAGGAAATTGCCGAGGTGGTATCGCGCGCCACCGGCATCCCGGTGTCCAAAATGATGCAGGGCGAGCGCGAGAAGTTGCTGCACATGGAGGCGAAACTGCACGAGCGCGTGGTCGGCCAGGACGAGGCAGTGCGCCTGGTGTCCGATGCGATCAGAAGGTCGCGCGCGGGCCTCGCCGATCCGAACCGGCCCTACGGTTCCTTCCTGTTTCTCGGGCCCACCGGCGTGGGCAAGACCGAGCTGTGCAAGGCGCTGGCCGGTTTCCTGTTCGATTCCGAGGATCATCTGATTCGCGTCGACATGAGCGAATTCATGGAGAAGCACTCGGTCGCGCGGCTGATCGGCGCGCCGCCGGGCTATGTCGGCTATGAAGAGGGCGGCCATCTCACCGAAGCGGTACGGCGCAAACCCTATTGCGTGATCCTGCTGGACGAAGTGGAAAAAGCGCATCCGGACGTGTTCAACGTGCTGCTGCAGGTGCTCGACGACGGGCGCATGACCGATGGCCAGGGCCGCACCGTGGACTTCAAGAACACCGTGGTGGTGATGACTTCCAACCTCGGCTCGCAAATGATCCAGCAGATGACCGGCGACGACTATCAGATCATCAAGCTCGCGGTAATGGGCGAGGTGCGCACGCATTTCCGACCCGAGTTCGTCAACCGCATCGACGAGATCGTGGTGTTCCACGCTCTGGACGAGGCGAACATAAAGAGCATCGCCAAAATCCAGCTGGGTATGCTCGCCAAGCGCCTCGCCGGAATGGAAATCAAGCTCGACGTGACCGACAGCGCGCTGGCGCAAATCGCCGCGGCCGGTTTCGACCCGGTCTACGGCGCGCGCCCGTTGAAGCGCGCGATCCAGTCGGAAATCGAGAATCCGCTGGCGAAACGCATCCTCGAGGGCGAGTTCGCCGCCAAGGACACGCTGAAAATCGCGGCCAAGGGCGGCGCGATCCAGTTCAGCAAGGGCTGAGAGCCGGAGATATCGGTGCGGCGGTGTGTGCCGGGTTCCGGTCCAACCCGCGCGCCTGCCGCAGACACGCGAGCGCCACTGCGGCTTCTGTGTGCTAGCGCACATACCGTCACAGCAAACAAGCGGATATTGACCTAGTCAGGGGCTGAGGCATTTCCCTGAGCGAGCCGGTTTTGCTGGCGCGTCCCGTGACCCTACCGCGCGATCTGCCTCCAAGACTGTTCCATGCATTGGACCGGGGGACGGCACATGCGCGCGAACAATCCGAATCCGAAAATTCCGGGCAAGGCGCTGAGCGGCATCGCCGGTTTCGACGAAATTACCGGCGGCGGTCTGCCACACGGCCGTACCACACTGCTGGTGGGCGGGCCCGGCTCGGGCAAGACCGTGTTCGCTCTGCAATTCCTGGCGCACGGCGCATGGGAGGGCAAGGAGCCCGGCATCTTCGTCGCTTTTGAAGAATCCTCGAAGCGCATCGTCGCCAATGCCGAGAGCTTTGGCTGGAAGCTCTCCGAACTTCAGCGCAAGAAAAAGCTGTTCTTCCTGGACGCCCAACCGCTGCCCAACCTGGTCCAGTCGGGGGATTTCGATATCGACGGCATGCTGGCGGCGCTCGAAGTCAAAGCCCGGGAAATGGGCGCAAAACGCATCGTGTTCGACGCCCTGGACGTCGTATTGGCCCTGCTGCCTGACCTGGCGGCGGAAAGGCGCGAAATCTACCGCTTGCATGCGTGGTTATTGGCGCGCGAACTGACCGGCATCATTACGCTTAAGTCCGCGGCGAACGAGACCAACTCCATCAGCCAGCAGCCGTTCGGCTTCATGCAATTCATGGTCGACTGCGCCGTGATCCTCAAGCACAGCGTGGTGTTGGGTGTATCGCAGCGCAGTCTGCGCGTGCAGAAATACCGCGGTTCCGGTTTCGATGAGGATGAATCGTCGTTCCTGATCGGCAATAGCGGATTCGACGTCGCCATTGCGCACACGCTGACCCGCGCGGAAGTCAAAGTAAGCAATGAGCGCGTTTCCAGCGGCATCGAGCGGCTCGATACCATGCTCGGCGGCGGCTACTACCGCGGCGCCAGCGTGCTCATCACTGGGTTTTCCGGAACGGCCAAGACGACCTTGAGCGGCGCCTTTACCGAGGCGGCCTGCCGGCGCGGCGAGCGCACCCTGTTCGTTTGTTTCGATACGAACCGCACCGAGGTGATCCGCAACCTGCTCTCCGTCGGTATCCACTTGGATCGTTACCTCAAGAACAGGATCTTGCGCGTGATCTCCGCCCGCGCCATCACCGGCAGCGCCGAGACCTACCTGGTGCGCATCAAGGCGCTGGCGAAAGAGCATGGCGCCCGCTGCGTCGTCATCGATCCGGTGTCGGCGTGGTCCAAATCCGGCAATGACCTGAGTACGCAAAACGTGGCGGACCGCTTGATCGACTGGGCCAAGGGCGATGGCACTACCCTGGTCTGCACCAGCCTGCTCGACGAGATGTCCGGTCAGGTGGAGGGCAGCACGCAGTTGCAGATCTCGGCACTGGTGGACACCTGGATCCATCTCAACTATCTGATGCAGGCCGGCGAGCGCAACCGGGGCTTGTCCATCGTCAAGTCGCGCGGCACGACGCACTCGAATCAGTTGCGCGAGTTGATCCTGAGCGATGCGGGCGTGACCCTGGCCGACACCTACACGGCGGGCGGCGAGGTGCTGATGGGCACCTTGCGCTGGGAAAAGGAACGCGCAGAGCGGGTCGTGCATGAGGCCGCAGAAGTCGCCGCAAAACTCAAGACCGTCAAACTCAACGCCGAGGAGGCAGAGCTTGAAGTGCGCTTGAAGTCGCTGCAGACCGAACTTGTGGCGAAGCAGGTGGAGAAAGCACTGTTGCTACGCACCACGCAGAGCGACAAGGGTGAATTGTCGCGCGGCCGCACAGAAATGAAGGAGTTGCGCGGCGCCGATGCGGCGACTCCGGGACGAAAAGTGACCCCGCCATGAGTCGACGCGTCCTGTTCAAGTTCCGGCTCTACGTCGCTGGCGACGCGCTGAACTCGGCGCAGGCGCTTGCCAATCTGACCGCGCTTTGCCGGGCACACCTGCCGGATCGGCACGAAATCGAAGTCGTGGATGTGTTTCGGGAACCGAAGCGCGCGCTGGCAGACCGCATTTTCATGACGCCGACTCTGGTCAAGTTCGCCCCGTCCCCTGTCCGAAGTATCGTCGGCACGCTGAGCCAGACGCAGCCGGTGTTGCAGGTGTTGGGGCTAGAAGCCGTCGCTGTATGAGACCGAAAAAGCCATCCCCCCCGGCGGATGCGAACCAGGAAATTGCCGCGCTGATCGAGATCCTGCACCAGACCGGGCAGCGCCTGGAGGAACTGACGGCGGGCGAGGTGGATGCCGTTGCGGACCGGGACGGCCGCACGTTCTTGTTGCGCCATGCCCAGGAGCAGCTGCGACACAGCGAAGCCGCCAAGCAGGCTGCCAGCGACGAGGCCTTGCGGCGTATTGCCGCGGCGATGGACGCCATAGCCGATGCAATCTATCTGGTCGATCGATCGAATATGCGCTTCATTCACGTCAACGACGCCGCCTGCCGGATGCTGAACCAGACGCGTGAAGGACTGCTTGCCTTGGAGCCCTGGGCGGTGCTTTCGACTTCGCGGGCGGAGCTTGAGCGCACCTACGATGCCATCATCACCAGCGGCGTGCTGGCAAAACCACAGGAATTGCTGCGGCCGCGCCAGGACGGCGCGCAAGCATGGGTCGAAGTGCGGCGCCACGCGCAGCGCTCTGGCGACCGCTGGATGATCGTCACCCTGGTACGCGATATCACCGAGCGCAAGCGGGCAGACGACGCACTCCGGCAGTCGAAGAATTTGCTCCAGCTCGTTGTGGAAAATGTGCCATCCCGCATCTTCTGGAAAGACCGGGATCTGCGCTATCTGGGCTGCAACACGCTGTTCGCGAAAGATGCCGGGCACGCCAGGCCCGACGAACTGAGCGGCAAGACCGATTTTGACATGGGGTGGAAGGATCAGGCCGAGTTGTACCGCGGCGATGACAGGGCAGTGATGGCATCGGGCGCCCCCAAGCCGGATATCGAAGAACCGCAGACGACGCCGGAGGGCAAAACGATCTGGCTGCGCACTTCCAAGGTGCCGCTGCGTGACAATGATCACCGGATCATCGGCGTTCTGGGTCTGTACGACGACATCACGGCACACAAGCAGGTCGTGCAGGATTTGCGCGAAAGCGAGCGTCGCTTCAGCGAACTGCTGCGAAATATTGAGTTGATTTCAACGATGCTCGACCGCGAAGCGCGAATTACCTATTGCAACGAGTACCTGCTTCGCCTGACCGGTTGGCGACACGAGGAAGTCATCGGGCGAAACTGGTTTGAGGTGTTCGTGCCGCCGGAAATCAACGATTTGAAAGACACTCTATTTTCTGCGCTCCTCGACAACCAGCCCGAAGCATGGCATCACGAGAATGAGATCCTTACGCGTTCGGGCGAGCGCCGGCTAATCCGCTGGAACAATTCGGTGCTACGCTCTGGCGCCGGCGCGGTGATCGGCACCGCAAGTATCGGCGAAGACATAACCGAGCAGGCGCGTGCCGAGGTCAGAATCAAACGCCTGAATCGCGTATACGCCTTGCTGAGCGGGATCAACACGCTGATCGTGCGCGGGCTTCACCGCGACGAACTCTTCCGGGAGGCCTGCCGGCTCGCAGTGGATCTCGGACAATTCAAGATGGCCTGGATCGGTGTCGTCGACCGAATTGAAATGAAAGTCATCCCCATCGCTTCGGCAGGTGCGGAGCCGGAGTTTCTGAGGGTCATCAAAGACAATTTCTCGTTACGCGAAGATGCGCCTCTGGGAAACACTCTGACCGCACGCGCGATCAGGGGAAAAACGGCTGTCTTCTCGAACGACACCCAAAACGATCCAGCGGTGATGTTCAGCAAGAGACACGTCGAGCGTGAAACCCGCTCTCTGGCTGTTTTGCCATTGCTGATTTCGGATGAAGCAGTCGGGGTCCTTGCCCTGTACGCCGGTGAGGCAGGCTTTTTCGACCACGAAGAGTTGAAGCTGCTGACCGAACTGGCCGGCGACATCGCATTCGCGATCGATCACATCGCGAAGCAGGAGCGGCTCGACTACCTCGCCTACTACGATATGCTCACCGGCCTGGCGAATCGCAGCCTGTTTCTCGAGCGGGTGGCGCAGTACATGCGCAGCGCCGCCAGCGGCGGGCACAAGGTGGCCGTGTTCCTGGTCGACCTGGAGCGCTTCAAGAACATCAACGACAGCCTCGGCCGGCCGGCCGGCGACGCGCTCCTGCGGCAAGTGGCCGAGTGGCTGACGCTTAATGCGGGGGACGCCAACCTGCTGGCGCGGATCGGTGCGGACCATTTTGCCCTGGTGCTGCCGCAAGTAAGGCAGGAGGGCGACGTCATAGGGCTGCTCGACAAAACCATGGTCGCTTTTGTGCACCATCCGTTCCGCCTGAACGACGCCGTGTTCCGCATCGCCGCCAGGGTCGGTGTGGCCGTGTACCCGGACGACGGCGCCGATGCCGAGACGCTGTTCAATAACGCAGAGGCCGCGCTAAAAAAGGCCAAGGCCAGCGGCGAGCGCTACCTATTT
>CAKKSJ010000389.1 GCA_919902965.1 Burkholderiales bacterium | reverse complement strand
TGCCAAATCGTTCAAGAGCACCTACGCCGAGGAATTGCGCGCCTTGCGCAGCTTAGCCCCGCACGAAGCGCATTTGCTGAAGGACTTGAAGCGCTGGCTCAACCGCGACGAACAGCAAATGTGCGGCGAAGAACGCGCCAAACTGGCCGAGGCATTGGCCAGGAGCGAAAAACTGTCGACGTTCTACATCATGCGCAAGGAACTGGCGGCGCTATGGGAGCGCTCCAATGCCTCGCGCGAGCAACTGCTGAAACAGCTGCAGGACTGGTGCCGGCGCGCCGAAGCAAGCGGTATCCGGCAGCTGGAGGAGTTTTCCGTCAGGCTGCGCCGTTACGCGTAAAGGGACAGAGTAACTGTCAACAAAAGGCCCGCGCATAGCGGGCTTTTTTGTTTGGCCGTAATCCTCGTCGAGACCGGCTCCGGCGCGCTGTCGTGCGCGGAACACGCGGGCACGAGCAGCCCGGGGAGTGGTCGATGAAAAAAGCGCAAGAAGTTGTCCAAAATCAAAAGCGGTGGCATTTCGAGGCAATCTAATAATGTCTTGGGCGACCTTCCTGGTGGGGCGCTGAGACACTGGATCAGCCACCGGGGCGATTGAGCAGCGTCGCAGCGAACATTTTGGCGTATTTGCATTTTTCCTAATCGACAAACGGAGGAAGCTATGTTCTGGAAGCGTGTTTCAGTATCCACGGTACTCGCCATATTTGGCGCCACCCTGATTCTGTATTCCGCATCAGGGGAGGCTGCCAAAGCCAAGGGCGGCGCGATTTCCAGGGAGGGCAAGGCTTGCATCGGATGCCACGAAGCGAAGTCCCCGTCCTTCGTGAAGGAATGGCGTTTGAGCAGACACGCCAGCAAGGACGTCGACTGCTATGGCTGCCACAAGGCGAAAAAGGGCGAGCCCGATGCCATGGACCACAATGGTTTTACCATCGCAATTCTCGTGACTCCCAAGGACTGCGGCCAGTGTCACCCCAAGGAAGAAAAGGAAATGACCGGGAGCCACCACGCCAAGGCGGCGGACATTCTCAATTCTGCCGACAACTATCTGGGTGAGGTGGTAGGCGGACCGGAAGTGGTCGCGGTCGGCTGCAGGCAGTGTCACGGCTCGAACGTGAAAGTGCTGGCGAACGGCAAGCTCGATACCGACAGCTGGCCCAATACGGGCATCGGCAGGATCAATCCGGATGGATCCAAGGGCTCCTGCTCGGCCTGCCATGCGCGCCACTATTTCTCCAAGGCACAGGTGCGCGAACCCGAGATTTGCGGAAAATGCCATCTGGGCCCGGACCATCCTCAGATCGAGGTCTACCAGGAGTCCAAACATGGCATTCTGTACGAGTCCTTCAAGGACCGCATGAACATGAACAAAGACAAGTGGGTCGTCGGCAAGGACTATACGGCCGCGCCGACCTGCGCCACCTGCCATATGAGCGCCACCCCGAACCAGCCGGTGACCCACGATGTGGGCGCCCGCATCAGCTGGACGCTGCGGCCGCCGATTTCGAAGAAACTGGAAAACGCCGAGCAGCGGCGCGACAGCATGAAGGATGTATGCGGGAGTTGCCATTCGGATCCCTTTATCACGGGCTTCTACAAGCAATTCGACAATCTTGTGAATCTATACGACGAAAAGTTCGCGAAGCCGGCCACGGCCATCAGAACGGAACTGATAGACAAAGGCAAGCTGACCAAGGCGAATTTCGACGACAAGCTGGACTGGATCTACTGGGAGCTTTGGCATCATGAAGGCCGCCGCGCGCGTCACGGCGCCGCCATGTCCGGACCAGACTATGCCTGGTGGCACGGCCTTTACGAAGTCGCCAAGCACTTCTATACCGAGTTCATGCCCGAGGTGCAGCGCGCCGCCGGGCCGGAGCTATATAAGGAGATCGTGAAAAAGCACCTCGATTCCGACGTGCGGCACCAGTGGTTCACCAAGGGGATGAGCAAGGAGCAACTCGATAACATCCAGAAGTTCTATAAGGAGCGTTACGGCGGGGCGACGGCGAAATAGCCAGCGGTGGCGCGTAGGGGCGATCGTCCCTGCGCGTTCTGTTTCAGGCCGCATTGCCGGGCCTGAAATGAAAAAGGCCGCAGGAGCGGCCTTTTCACCTATATCCGGATACGCTTACTTCAGCTTGGTCTCTTTGTAGAGCACATGCCTGCGCACTTTGGGATCGTATTTCATGATTTCCATCTTGTCCGGCATGGTGCGCTTGTTCTTGTTCGTGGTGTAAAAGTGGCCGGTGCCGGCCGTCGATTCCAGTTTGATTTTATCGCGCATGACTAAATCTCCCCTTTGGCGCGCAGGTCTTTCAACACGGCGTCTATGCCTTTCTTGTCGATGGTGCGCAGACCATTGGCGGAAACGCGCAGGCTGATCCAGCGGTTTTCGCTCTCGACCCAGAAGCGGCGATAGTGCAGATTGGGCAGAAAGCGGCG
>CAKKSJ010000388.1 GCA_919902965.1 Burkholderiales bacterium | reverse complement strand
CGGGCTCATTGATGTCGATGATTTTCTTGTTGATCACCGGCAGGCGGATGCCGTAAGTGTATTTGTTGACCAGGATGAAATCACCGACCAGCAGGGTCGGAATCATCGAGCCCGAGGGAATTTTGAAGGGTTCGACCAGGAAGGAACGCAGCAGGAACACAATCAGGATCACCGGGAAGAAACTCTTCGCGTATTCGATCCACCACGGCTCCCTGGCCCCGGCGGCGCGGTGCTTGCCGAAATAGACCAAATCCAGGGCCGATACAATGGCTGTGACGACCAGCAGGCTGAAAAGCAGCAGTGCGAAATTCATTCGTTTTCCTACAAACGGCGACCTAAATCGCGCCGCGCATTGTTACAGAGTTACGATAGTGCGCGGACGAATGACTGTCCGCACTTGCGCGGACGGCGGCCCGTCCGCGCGGAACGCCGATGGTGCACGGACGAAAAGCTGTCCGCCCGCCAGCGGCGATCTTGGACAAGAACAAACCTAAATCGCTCCTGCTTTTATCCATAACCATGTTTTTGGGACGGATACGCTGTTCATCCGTACCAAAAACATGGTTGGCGCGCGCGAGCGCGCAATGGCCGCTCTTGGCAGGCGACGGCATAAGCGCCTAATCCACCTGCAGGATGGCGAGGAAAGCCTCCTGCGGAATTTCCACATTGCCCACTTGTTTCATGCGCTTCTTGCCGGCTTTTTGTTTCTCCAGCAATTTCTTCTTGCGGGTGATATCGCCACCGTAGCATTTTGCGAGCACATTCTTGCGCAGCGCCGCTACGTTCTCGCGCGCGATGATGTTGGCGCCGATCGCGGCCTGCACCGCCACGTCGAACATCTGGCGCGGAATCAACTTGCGCATGCGCGTAACCAGTTCCCGTCCGCGGTGGCGGCTGTTATCGCGATGCACCATCAGCGACAGCGCGTCGACGCGGTCGCCATTGATCAGAATATCGAGCTTCACCACGTCGGCGGCCCGGTACTCCTTGAACTCGTAGTCCAGCGAGGCGTAGCCGCGGCTCGCCGACTTGAGTTTGTCGAAAAAATCCATGACCACTTCGGACAAAGGCATTTCGTAGCTCAGCATCACGTGCCGGCCGGTGTATTGCATGTTCGTTTGCACGCCGCGCTTTTGCGTGCACAGGGTCATGATCGCGCCGACGTGTTCCTGGGGCACGAATATCGTCGTGGCGATGATGGGCTCGCGTATTTCTTCAATTCTGGCAAGATCCGGCATCTTGGCGGGATTCTCGACCTGCTCCAGCGTGCCGTCGCGCATCAGCACTTCGTACACCACCGTCGGCGCCGTCGTGATCAGGTTCTGGTCGTACTCGCGCTCCAGTCGTTCCTGCACGATGTCCATGTGCAGCAGTCCGAGAAAGCCGCAACGGAACCCAAAGCCGAGCGCCTGTGACACTTCCGGTTCGTATTGCAGCGAGGCGTCGTTGAGCTTCAGTTTGTTCAGCGCGTCGCGCAGTCCGTCGTACTGATTGGCCTCGACCGGGTATAAGCCGGCGAACACCTGCGGCTTGATCACCTTGAAGCCGGGCAGCGGCGCCGCCGCTGGACGCTCGGCCAAGGTAATGGTGTCGCCGACCTTGGCCTCCTCCAACTCCTTGATGCCGGAAATAATGAAACCCACCTCGCCCGCGACCAGCTTCGGGCGCGCCTGCGACTTCGGCGTGAACACGCCCACCTGCTCGCACAGGTGTGTTTTGCCAGGGGACATGAGCAGGATCTTGTCCTTGGGGCAAAGGCTTCCGTCCATCATGCGCACCAGCATCACCACACCGACGTAGTTGTCGAACCAGGAATCGATAATGAGCGCCTTGAGCGGCGCCTCGGGATCGCCCTTGGGCGCGGGAATGCGCGCGATCACCGCTTCGAGAATGTCCTGTACGCCCTCGCCGGTTTTGGCGCTGACCCGCAGCGCATCTTTGGCGTCGATCCCGATCACATCTTCGATCTCGCGGATCGCACCCTCTGGATCGGCCGAGGGCAGATCTATCTTGTTCAGGACAGGCACCACTTCGACGCCCTGCTCTATGGCGGTATAGCAGTTGGCCACTGTTTGCGCTTCCACCCCTTGCGAAGCGTCGACCACCAGCACAGCGCCCTCGCAGGCGGCAAGCGAGCGGGACACTTCGTAGGAGAAATCCACATGCCCCGGAGTATCGATCAAGTTGAGGTTATAGATGTTGCCGTCGCGCGCCTTGTACTGCAGCGCTGCCGTCTGCGCCTTTATGGTGATGCCGCGCTCACGCTCCAGGTCCATGGAATCGAGGACCTGTGCCTCCATCTCCCGGTCCGACAGCCCGCCGCACAACTGGATAAACCGGTCAGCCAGCGTCGATTTGCCGTGGTCTATGTGGGCGATGATGGAAAAATTGCGGATGTGCTGCATCATGAAAAAGGGTGCCTGCATGGCACCCTTCGAAGAATAACATTCGGTATTTTAACGGATTTTATCCAAAAACGCACGGACTTTGGGGGCATCCAGGTGGTAGTGGCAGAGTTCGGTGTCGGCGTGCATCAACACCGGCACGAGCAGGCCGAAGCGCTGCTCCAGGGCGGCATCGGCGTCGACGTCGATGATCTCCATGCTGAAGTCATACTCCTCGCTCAAAGGCGCCAGCGCGGCGATCATCTCATCGCAAAGGTGGCAGTAGCCGCGGCCATAAAGCCTGAGCCGAAGTTTTCCCTCCTCGCTCCCGGATTGCATCGAGGCCCTGCCCTTATTTGTCGCTGCCGCCTTTGATGGTGACGAAACTCTGGTTTTCCCCGCGCCGCACATGCAGGGTGATGGTGACCGATTTGTCGATGGCGTTCAGTGCCTTGTTGAACTGCGCGACGCTCTTCGCCTCGGTGTTTACGCCCTTGTGGATCAGCGCCATGATGATGTCGCCTTTGCGCAGGTCGCCGCGCGGCTGGCCGCGTACATCGTCCACCACCACGCCGTTGGCGATTTTCAGTTCCTTGCGCTGCGCTTCAGATAATTCCGCCAGCACCAGCCCCAGCCGGTTGGCTACCACCTCAACCGGTTTGGTGCGCTTGCTTTCGCGGCTTGCGCTCTTTTCCGCTGGAATCTCGCCCACAGTTACCGTCAGATCCTTGGGCGCGCCCTTGCGCCATACCTGCAAGCTGACCTTGCTGCCCGGGCGGGTGGCGCCGACTATGCGCGGCAGTTCGCTTGAACTCGCAACCTCCTTGCCGTCGAACTTAATGATGATGTCGCTTGCTTCAATTCCCGCCTTGTCCGCCGGACCGCCGCTCTCCACGGCGTTAACCAGGGCGCCATGCGCTTTGGCCAGTCCGAAGGAATCAGCCAGTTCTTTGGTCACCTCCTGAATCACCACGCCGATGCGGCCGCGGCTGACGCGACCGGTGCTGCGCAATTGGTTCTGCACATCCAGCGCCAGATCGATCGGTATCGCAAATGACAGGCCCATATAGCCGCCGGTGCGGCTGTAAATCTGCGAATTGATGCCGACGACTTCGCCGCGCAGGTTGAACAGGGGTCCGCCCGAATTGCCCGGATTTACGGCGGCGTCGGTCTGTATGAATGGCACCAGATTTTCCTGCGGCAGCGAGCGCGCCTTTCCGCTCACGATGCCGGCCGTGACGGTATTGTCGAAACCGAATGGCGAACCGATCGCGAGTACCCATTCGCCCACCTTGAGCTTGTTCGGATCCCCCAGTTTGACTGCCGGCAGACCACTTGCATCGATCTTGATCAGCGCCACGTCGGTACGTTTGTCAGCGCCGATAACTTTGGCCTTGAACTCGCGCTTGTCGGTCAGACGCACCGTGATCTCATCGGCGCCATCGACGACGTGCGCGTTGGTGAGGATGTAGCCGTCGGCGCTGATAATGAAGCCCGAGCCCAGCGAACGGGTGGAAAACTCGCGCGGCGTCTGGCCGGGATTTTGCGGCATGAAACGGCGAAAGAATTCGAAGAATGGATCGTCCTCGTCCAGATTGGGAATCTGCGGCACCTTTGGATGTGCTTTCTTGTTCTGCGAGGTGCTGATGTTGACCACAGCCGGCCCCTGCTTTTCCACCAATTCGGTGAAATCTGGCAATTCGCGCGCCTGGGCATAGGCAGCCAGCGGAAGCAGCAGTAGCAGCCATAGAATCAGTGTCTTTCGCATTGTTACCATTGTTACGTCCTTTAATTTGCGTGTTGCGGATTGCTACAAAACAATTCTAGCGCTGGCCTGCGACGAACTCAGCGCGGCGCGCGGTACTCCACCGATTCGCCAAGCGTCTTCACGCTTTCCGCCGGCGTCTCCCCGACTACGGTCACCAGATGATCGGCAATTTGCCGGCTGTAGATATTAATCGCCCCCTGGCGCGACAGGCCGGCCGGCGGCAGCCAAGTCTTGTTGGCCATCGGCTCGATAAACACGGACATTGCGGCGAGTCCGTCGGAGTAGATCACATGCCCGATTTTGGCCGATCCACCCTGAGTGCGTTTCATCTCGGTCATTTTCTTGAATCCGGGCATCTGCGCCTTGATGGTCCAGCCGGATGCCGCCAGATTTGCCACCACGGCGCCGGAATTCTCGATATGCCAGACGCGCGCTCTGGCGAGGAGCCGGGGCTTGAGTTGCTCGTCGCCGATCTTGCCGCCTATGGTGATCTGGGTGAAAGCGAATTGCTCGATCGGCGCATTCTTGTCGTCGAAGGTCTGGGACTTGAGCAGCATACCTGTCTTCATGTCTGCCCATAACTTCCGGCCATAGCGCAGCCCGTCTTTCGGCTGCAGTACGATCGCCCTGGAGTCGTAACCTGCGATGCGCTCGACTTCCCCCGTGCTTGCTTGGTAATGCGCGCTGATATCCTGCAGGTTCTCCGGCAGCAGGCCCGGGAAGAATTTGTAG
>CAKKSJ010000387.1 GCA_919902965.1 Burkholderiales bacterium | reverse complement strand
GCTCCGGTGTCATAGACATGATCGACTTACCCCCTTTCAGAATTTATCGGAAGGCTTTAGGTGCTGCTAACACTCCAAGTATAGCGATCCCGTCGCGACGCCGGCAGCTGATGGTCGCGGCCGTCGGCCTTTGAACAGACAACGAGCGCTTCGCGACCCGAAGCTGTCCTGGAGTGCCCTGCTCGCGTGGCTCGAATGGCTGGCGGAACGCGCTTCGGGCCTGCTGATATTCAGCGCGTGAGTGCGGCGAATTTCAACAGGCATTAGTTCTGCTGCAGCGCTACCTTGCCTTTACGGACTGCCAAGACCCTGGCGATGACTGCGATCAGCAGCAGCAGCCAAAAGATCTTGACTGCGGGGCCGTGCCAGAAGATGGCGTAGTCGCCTTTGGAAATGGTAAGCGCACGCCGGAATCCGGCTTCCATGCGATCGCCGAGCACGAGCGCAAGCAAGGCGGGCGCAACATCGAACTCGAACTTGCGCAGCAGGTATCCGACAGCACCGGCAGCCGTTAGCACGGCGAGGTCGAATCCGGAGCCGTTGACCGAATAGACTCCGACGAAGCAGATAAACAGCACGATGGGCGTCAGGTAGTACATCGGCGTTTGCAGCAAGCGCACGAATATGCCCACCAGCGGAAGATTCAAGGCAACCAGAATGATGTTGCCGATGTACATGCTCGCAATCAGCCCCCAGAAAACCTCCGGATTCTGCGTCAGCAACAGCGGGCCGGGCTGCACGCCGTGATTCTGCAGCGCCGAGAGCAGGATGGCGGTGGAGGGTATGGCCGGAATGCCGAGGATGAGCAAAGGGATCATCGCCGATCCTGTGGTCGCATTGTTCGCCGTCTCCGGACCCGCCAGACCGGCAACCGCCCCCTTGCCGAATTCCTCCGGGTGCTTGGAGATCTGCTTTTCGACGGCGTAGGACACGAAGGTGGAGACGATATGACTGACCCCGGGTATGACGCCGAAAACGAAGCCTATTCCCGAACCGCGCAAGGCCGGTCCTATCGCCTGCCTTGCTTCGGACGCGCTGGGAATCAGATCTCTCATTCTGGGGACCGCGGGCCGCTCCAGTACCTTGTCCGATGCGGACAACAGCAGTTCTGACAGGCCGAACAAGCCGATCGCCAAGGCGACAAAACTCAAGCCTTCCGCCAACGCCATATTGTCGAACATGAATCTTTGATCGGCGGTGATCGAATCCAGCCCGACGGTGCCCACCAGCAGTCCGAGGCAAATCATGGTGAAGGTTTTCCTCGGCGCGCTGGTCGAAACCGCGGTCACGATCAGCAAGGCCACGGCCATCATCACGGCCTCGGCCGCAGGGCCGACAGAGAGCATAATGTCGGCGAGATAGGGCGCGAACAGCATCAGTCCGACGATGGACAAGGTGCCGCCGACAAAGCTGCCCAGGGCTGCGATGGACAGCGCGGCGCCGGCGCGGCCCTTGCGCGCCATCTCGTACCCGTCTATGCAGGTGACGATGGATGCGGCCTCGCCCGGGATGCGCAGCAATATCGACGTCGTCGATCCGCCGTACATCGCCCCGTAGAATATGCCCGCCAGCATGATCACGCCGCCGCTGGGATCCAGGGAGAACGTCACCGGCAGCAGCAGCGCCATGCCCGCCATCGGACCCAGCCCGGGCAATACGCCTACGGCCGTCCCCCAGACGCAGCCCAGCAGGCAGAGCCCGAGATTCTTCCAGGACAAGGCGACGATAAAGCCGCCGAGCAGCTGATCGAATGCGCTCATTCGCGAAACAGGGTGAACAGGAATTCCTGCGGCAGCTGCACACCTATAGCCTTGTCGAAGATCAGATAGAGCACGAACGAGATCGCGAATCCGATCGCGCAGGCCCGGGGAAGCCGCTTGCCCCCGAACCTGTTGAGCGAAAACGCCAGGAAGCCGGTTCCTGCGAGCACCGGGCTCAACAGCGTGAACACCAGTCCGAAAATCACGCTTGCCAATAGCGTAGTCAGCGCTTCAGCTTGAAATTCAACCGCCTCCCCTGTCGATTTTTGCGCACGCGCCTCCAGCAGTGCTCTCACCCCACACACCAGTCCGCCTCCCGCAAGCAGCAGGCCGATGGCCATGGGAAATACGCCCGAACTCACCTCCCCGGCTGCGCCCTCGCTGAGAAAGGCCCTGGACATCCAGGCCCACCACAGGCCGGTCAGCGCCAGAAGAAAACCGACGATGGCCTCGCCTGTCTTCTTGGGCAGGCTCAAGCCTCGCGACATCGCTTACTTCTTTTTCAGTCCGATGGACAGCGCCACTTTTTCGAGCGCGTCGTACTCCGATGCGATCAGTTTGTTGGTTTCCGCTGCGCCCAAGGGCCGGTTGACCGCGCCCTTGTTCGCCATCACCGTCTTCATTTCATCCGAAGCGCCCGCCTTCATAAAGGCGGCTTCGAGCTTCGCCTTTACCGCGTCCGGGGTCTTGACCGGAACGATCAGCCCCCACCAAAGCACGGTTTCTTCGCTGGCAAGGCCCACGTCCGCGAGACCGCTCGCATCCGGCAGTGCCGCATTGCGCTCGGCCGAGGTCAGCAGCGGACATTTCGCCTTGCCCGCCATGACGTGCTGCTGTATCGGCGGGATCGAGCCGCCGTAAATGTCGATGTGACCGCCAAGGAAGTTCTTGGCCGTATCGCCGGCACCCTTGAACGGAACCTGCCGGACTTTGGCGCCGACTTTGGCGAAGATGCGCTCAGAGGCAAGCTGCATTGTTCCGCCTACACCGTCGTTGCCTATGGTGTACTTGTCGGGATTGCTCTTCAGGACGTCCAGCAGTTCCTTGCCCGTCTTGGCCGGAAAGTCAGGGCGCACGCAGATGACATAGGAGGAGTAGCCGATTGACATCAAGGCGGAATAGTCGGTCCGCTTGTAGGGGACGTTCAGACTATGCGGGATCGTCGTAATCGGGCTGTTCCAGACAAAACCGACGGTATAGCCGTCCGGCTTTGCAGTGACCACCTGCGATAGGCCAATCGAGCCGCTGCCGCCGCCCTTGTTCTCGATGGCCATGGTCTGGCCGAGTTCTTTCTCGGCTCTCTCGGCGACTTTGCGGCCGAAAGTGTCGGTGCCGCCTCCGGGGGCAGCGGGAATGATCACCGTGATTGACCTGGACGGGAACTGATCGGCGAGTGCAGGCACGCAGGCCGCCGTGAGCGCGAATACCGCCAAAGCCTTAGTCGAATGTCTCATCGTTTTCTCCCTGGTTATCGAAGCTCGATTGAATAACTGAAACGGCTCGCGAGGCCGAAAGAGGAGCGCCACTCCAAAGGGCCGCCGTCTATGCCAAAGGCGAGGCGCTCGATTTTCGCCACCGGCACTCGCGCCGGCATCTTCAGGTTCTTCGCGATTTCGGCTGTCGCGACGCCGAAGGTGATGGTTTCCGAAGCGCTTTGAATACGTACCTGGCAGAGCGTTTCATACGCCGGGTAGAGCAAGTCCTCGAACTCGTTCCAATCCGCGCTCAGCAGCGGCTTGAAGCGCTTCTCGCCCAGACTGATCTGCTCATGCAGGAGCGGTTCGGAAGCGACCAGCCGTATCCTGCGTATGCGAATCACCTTTTCTCTCGCCTGCAGTCTGAGACGCTCGATTTCCATTGCGCTCGGGGCCGCTGACTTGATCGTCAATATCCTGGCGCTGGGCTGCAGGGTACGCCCCTGGGCATCGGTGTGGCGAAAAAAGCGAAACAGAGCATTGCCGAAATTCGCGCGTTTGACGAACGTCCCTTTTCCCTGCTGGCGAACCAGGAGCCCTTCGCCGACCAGCGTCTCGATCGCCTTGCGCACCGTGCCGGGCGCAACGCCGTGCTGGCTCGCGAGCTCCAGTTCCGACGGAATGGATGCGTCGGCGCCCCATTCCGCCGCCTGGATCTTCCGCGCGAATTGATCGCGCAGCTGCAGATAGATCGGCAACCTGGCATCGTGCATTTGTCTTGTTGATGCGGATGTCATATACTCTTATATAAGACCATAGGAATTGCCTGCTTGTCAATCGATTGCCACATCCACGTGTTTCGCCGCAATTCCGCCCTTGCATCCAGCGCGCGGCACAACCCCGACTTCGATGCAGCACTCGACGACGTCCGCGCGCTTGCCAAGCCCGCGGGGATCGCGCGCTTTGTGCTCGTGCAAACCTCGTTCATGGGCACGGACAACGCTCTGCTCGCCGCGGAACTCGAGCAAGATCCTGCCAATCTGAGAGGCGTGTTCGTTCTCGACCCCAGGACCTCGGCAGCGGAGCTGCGCGACCTCCGGCAATCCGGGGTCGTCGGCATCCGGCTCAATTTGTTTCAGACCGAGCTTGCGCAAACGCTCGCGCCCGAGCAGCTCCGCTTGATCGAGCGCTGCGCCCGCGAGGGCCTGAGCGTAGGCCTGCATGACGACGCCGCGCGCCTTCTCCATATTCTGCAGCGAATCGACGGGCGCGCGGATAAATTGGTCATCGACCACTTCGGCCGGCCGGAATCGCTTCCCGGCGCCGAGTCCGATCCCGTCTACGACGCTTTGCTGGAACAGATGGCGCTAGTTGGCGCGCACGTAATGATTGCGGCGCCGTACAGAGCCAGGAACATGAACCCGCGGACGGCGTATGCGCGGCTCAAGCACGCGCTGGGTGCCTCGAAATTGCTCTGGGGCAGCGACTGGCCCTGGACCCAGCACCGCGACGCCCTCACCTATGGCGCATGGGTGCGGCCCTTCGGCGAAGAAAACTTGGCTGCTGCGCTACAGGACAATGCGGCGGCGTTTTACGGCTTCCGCTGACGCACAAAACCAGGAAGGCCACCACAAAACTAAAGGGGTCTGCCAATAGCGTCCACGACGGATAGTAGATTGGAGTATTCTTCGCACTGTGAAGATAGCCACTGGAAAAGTTGTCGGCGGTAAAGTCGTAGTCGAGGGTGTAACACTCGAAGAGGGCGCGTCGGTGACTGTTCTGGCCAAAGACGACGAAGGCGGCTTCACCCTGTCCGCTGAGGAGGAGGCCGAACTGCTTCTTTCTATCGCCGAGGCCGATCGCGGAGAAGCGGTTTCCGCCGAGGAGGTGCTTGCAAGGCTCGCCCGTCGTCGTCGCTGAGAGACCGTGGAAGTTCGGGTCACAAAGCGAGCGCAAGCGCACATTGATCGCGCTGCATTGTGGTGGGACGAGAATCGCCCTCTTGCCCCGGAGGCCTTCGACGAAGAACTTGCGCAGGCGTTTTCGCTTCTTAGCGCTGAACCCGGCATTGGCGCGCCGGCATTGAATGTTCGCGCGCGCGGCGTAAGGCGATTGCATCTCGCGCGGGTTCACTACTATCTCTACTATCGTGTCCACGCTAGCCGAGTTGAAGTATTAGCGCTCTGGCACACCAGCCGCGGCACCGATCCCTTTCTCAAGTCGTAAATTATGACGCGACCAACGTCAAGACGATGAGCAAAGACGACAAACGCATCACACGCGGTCGCTTCGCGGGTAAGAAGATTACGTTTGCATCGACGGAACGAATCGAGGAGTTTACACAACTGGCCACCGATTTCATGGGGCAGGTTTTCGATTTTCTGCCGGGTGAGTACTTGATTAGCGACGAATCTGATTTGCTCGATTTCACGGAGATGGGCTCGTCCGATACTTCTGAAATATGGAAACAAATTACACAGATCTACGGCATCTCGCCGCCTGACCTTGAGTCTGAGCGGCTCGTGGACATATTCACAGAGATTACCCGACGCAAAAATCTACAATGACGCCGAATAGTTCGCCCCACCTGACCTGCCCCCTTTTGCCCCGGTCGGGGAGCCGAGCCGGCGTCGAACTTCTCCCTGTGTCTACTCGTGGTCGCCAATGCCCGGTCCCGTCCTGACCGGGAATATGACTGGAGCTATCCAAGCGTCCGCCCCGACGCGGATGGTGGCCATCCGACCTGCCCTGCGCCGACAGCCGTCAGCGCAGATCGTGCCCCGTCGACCTCAGCCGATTTGGGCGACCTTCTTCTGCACCCGCTGATCAAAGCGCTCCAGCGTCACCACCACGCGCTCGTGGGTACCGTCACCAATGGTCTCGATCGCATCGGCTGCAGTGACGCGAAAGCTCAGCAACCGGCCGTCGATTTTGACCAGCTCGGCTGCGGCGCTCACGCGCATGCCCACCGGCGTGGCGGCGAAGTGGCGCACATCGAGATGCGTTCCCAGGCTTTGCTGCCCCGGCGGCAGCAGATGCTCCACCGCGGCCAGCGCCGCCGCCTCGATCAGGTTGATCATCACCGGCGTCGCCAGCACATGCACGCGGCCGCTGCCCACTTTCGGCGCCGTGTGCTGCTCGCCCACGACAATCTCGGCCGTGCCTTTCATGCCCAGGGTCAATCCGGGAATAGCGCTCATCGCTGGCCTCTGCAACAGGATGGCCGATGTTACTGCATGCGCGCGACTAAAACCTTGACGCAGGGCAAGCGCGCGATGATCATGGCGAACTCAACGGGAGAACATGCATGCAGTCTTACTGGATTCAAGCCGACGCCGGACAAACGACACTGGAGCGGCGCGAAACGCCCATGCCCGAGCCCGCAGCGGGGCAGATACTCGTGCGCATGCGCGCCGCCGGCCTCAACCGCGGCGAGTTCATCGCCGGCCATGGCCCGCGCGGCGCGGCGAAGCCCGCGGGAGGCGAAGGCGCGGGCGAGATCGTCAAGCTCGGCGCCGGCGTCACCGGCTTCACCCCGGGCGCCCGCGTCATGGGCCGTTGTCCCGGGGCATTTGCCGAATATGCGCTCATGGATGTGCGCGAGACCGTCGCAATGCCGCAAAACCTGTCCTGGGAAGAGGCAGCCGGCATTCCGCTCACCTTCATGGTGGTGCACGACATGCTCATCGCCCAGGGAAAGCTCGCCGCGGGCGAATGGCTGCTGGTGACCGGCATCTCTTCCGGCGTCGGCGTCGCGGCCCTGCAAACCGCGAAAGCGCTGGGCGCAAAAGTGATCGGCACCTCGGGCTCGGACGACAAGCTGGCGCGGCTGAAAACGATCGGACTGGATCTGGGCCTGCGCACGCGTGCTGGCGACTTCTGCGAAGCAGTCATGCAGGCCAGCGGCGGCAAGGGAGTGAACCTCGTCGTCAACAACGTCGGTGGCTCGGTGTTCGCCGCGTGCGTGCGCTCGCTCGCCTTCCAGGGCCGGCTCGCCACGGTGGGCTATCTCGACGACGTGCTGAAAGCCGAAATCGACATCGAAGCGCTGCATGCAAAACGCCTGGTGCTGTTCGGCGTGTCCAACAGGTTGCGCAGCGCCGAGCAGAAAGCCGAATCCGCGCGCGGTTTCAGCGCCGATATACTCCCGATGATTGCCGACGGCCGCATCCGGCCGCTGGTCGACCGGGTTTTCGCATTCGACGAATTGCCGGCAGCGAAAGCGTACATGGAAGCGAACGCGCATCTGGGCAAAATCGTGGTGCGGATGCAGGATTCATGATCTAATCGCTCCCGTTCCCGACAGATTCCACCGGTGCCGGACAGTATGTCCGTAGTCGCAAATACAATACTAATCATCGGCGGCGGCCTGCAGGTTTGCGCCCTGGTTCCAGTGGCAAAACTGATCGCGCAGCTGCCACCCGGGCGCATCCGGATCTATTGGTATGGCTTGGGCGCACTGATTCTGTTTTTCATCGCAGGCTACGTAGGCTACACGGCGCTGCACTGGAATTCCCCGTCCGGCCCGGCGAACCTTGTGGTTCCGGTGATTTTCTTTTTCGGCGCCTGCTTTGTGCTCGCGGTCGCCGGACTTTCCCTGCGCACCGCACTGGACGTGCGCCGCGTCGCCGTCCTGGAGCTGGAAAACATCACCGATCCCTTGATGGCGATTCACAATCGCCGCTATCTGGAACGCCGGCTCAAGGAAGAGGTCGAGCGGGCAGACAGGTACGGCCTGGCGCTTTCGCTGCTGATGATCGACGTCGATCACTTCAAAAACATCAACGACACTTTCGGACACCATGCGGGCGATCACGTATTGGTCGGCCTGGGCAAGCTCATCGGGGACGTATGCCGGGATTCGGATATCGCGGCGCGTTACGGCGGAGAGGAAATGGTGATCATATTGCCCAACACCGACGCTGCGGGTGCCCTTAAGTTCGCCGAGCGCTTGCGCCAGATGGTTGAGTCTGCGAGCTTGCTGCCGGCCGATGCAAGCAAAGACGGCCAGCCGGCGCCTATCACTATAAGCATCGGTGTCGCGCAACTGGACGAACAGGTCCGCGGCGTCGCAGGCATTCTGGCCAGCGCCGACAAGGCGGTATATAGCGCAAAGCGCGCCGGACGCAACCGCATCGCAGTCGGCGGGCCGCCCTTATCCTGAACGCGTAACAGGCGAGGTCGGACGCAAGCTCCGGCCGATGCGCCGCGTGCTATGCGCCGGCCTCGACGAAGGGCGAATGTGTGGCAGAATTCGCCCCTGTTCTAGGAGGCCATCAGGATGCGCATCGGCATTATCGGCGGCGGCGTCATCGCCCGCCTGTTTCTCGAACACATTGCACGCGGCGACATGGGCGACGCCCGCGTGGTCGCGATCCAGGGCCGCAGCGCGGCCTCGCGCGGCAAGCCGCTGGCCGAGCAGTACGGCGTGCCCTTCGTCACCGGGCTCGAAGCCATGATCGACGCGCAACCGGAAGTGGTGATTGAAGCGGCTTCGCACGATGCGGTGCGCGATTTCGCCAAACCGCTGCTGAAGCAAGGCATAGCGGTGATCATTCTGTCCGGGGGCGCGCTTTGCGACGATGCCCTGCGCGCGCGCCTGGAAGCGGCGGCGGCGAAATACAAGGCCCTGCTCTACGTGCCTTCGGGCGGGATCGGCGGCCTCGATGCGCTCAAGGCAGTCTGCGTGGCCGGCGCCGATTCGGTCGAAATCGCCGTGACCAAGCCGCCCGCGGCCTGGAAAGGCATCCCCTATGTTCAAAAACTGAAACTCGACCTCGACCATCTCAGCGCAGCGGTGACCCTGTTCGAGGGCTCGGCGCGCGAGGGCGTACCGCATTTTCCCGCCAATGTGAACATCGCCGCGGCGCTCGCCATGGCCGGCATCGG